>JAFZPB010000221.1 GCA_017552595.1 Muribaculaceae bacterium | reverse complement strand
CTCGTTAGTTGGCGGGAGCGGGAACTGCCGCAGGCGCTTCTTGTTTGTCGCGCGGACGCACTTTCTTCACGAGGAAAATTTGTGTAGGGAAGTGGTCGGAATAGCCGTTGAGGAATACGCCGCCCGAGAAGGTACGGAGGGGATAGCCCACGCGGCTGCCTTCATGTCCTTTAAGGAAGTCGCGGTTCCACACTTCGCAACGGGTATAAACGAGATTCGGAATTTCGATATGTTCGGCTTCGCGGACATCGCGCACGAGGTTGCCCGAAATGATAATTTGGTCGAAGAGGTTCCATTGTCCTTTGTAGGCGAGCGAACCGATACCTTCTTTTTCGAGTTTGTTCCAGAATGGATTATAGAATCCGTTCTTGACGGCTTCTTCTTTATAGCGGACTGCACCGAGCACTTTCGAGCATGATGAATTATGCGGGTCGTCGTTCAAGTCGCCCATGATGATGATGGCTTGATTGGGGTCTTCTTTCCAGAGCGAGTCGGCGATTTGTTTACAAAGGGCTGCGGCCGCTTCGCGTTTGTACGACGACAGTTCTTCACCGCCGAGGCGTGACGGCCAGTGGTTGACGATAAGGCTCACTTTTTCGCCGCAGAGCAGACCTGTCATGCAAGTCTGGTCACGGGTGAGGAATTCGGGTTCGCCTTCAATCGAAAGACGGTGGTGAGTCACGTTCAGCACCTTAAAGAAGCGGGGGTTGTAGAGGAAGCCGACATCGACGCCACGACGGTCGGGAGAGTCGTGGTGGACGATTTGGAGATTCCATTTGGCGATTTGCTCATCCTTCACAAGGTCCTGCAGAACGGTAATATTCTCGATTTCCGACACGCCAAGCACAGCCGGTCCGTAGGGCGTGCGCTCTGTGGCGAGTTGCGAAATAGCGTATGCCATATTGTGGATTTTCGACCAATATTTACGACCGTCCCATTGGCGAGCACCGTTGGGCGAGAATTCGAGGTCGTATTTATCGTTGTTGTTGATTGTGTCGAAAAGGTTTTCGAGGTTGTAGAAAGCCACTCCGATGGGGAGGAATTTGAATTCGCCTTCCCTGTCGCGGAGAACCGGTCCAGGTAAGCCTTGACGTTCGGGTTGCGCGGTTTGGGCGTTGATGGAAAAACTGCTGGCTAACAGCGCAAAAATCAGGAGATTGAGAAAACGTTTCATGTTATAAAATTATCGGTTAGTTATCTTGTTGAGGATCGAAACGATGGCTGAACATGTTTCGATTTGTAAAAGTAGAAAAATTTTGCAAAACTGCCAACTATAATCGAAAAAATGTTTTCCACTTCCGCGAAGTGTATAAAAAATAAGTCGTCCGCGATGGGGATAGCGGGCGACTAAACTCAATTTATCAACTAATTTGTTTTATCTTTTGCGAAATTACTTCGCGCTGGCTTTATTTCATTTTGATGGGAATCGAACGGGCGATGCTGCAGTCGAGCGAGATGAGCGTTTCCGTTCCAGTGACTCCGTGAATCGTCTGGATTTTGTTGTTCAGGAGGTCCATCAGATGCTCGTTGTCCTTGGCGTAAAGTTTGATGAGCATAGTGTAAGGGCCTGTCGTGTAGTGACATTCGACGATTTCTTCGATTTTCAACAGTTCGGGCACCACGTCGCGGTACATAGCCCCACGCTCAAGGTTGACGCCTATGTATGTGCAAGTGCGATAGCCAAGCACTTTAGGATTCACCGTGTAGCCTGAGCCGGTGATGATGTTGGTGTCGATCATGCGTTGGAGGCGCTGGTGAATAGCCGCGCGCGACACTCCGCACTCTGCTGCGACATCCTTTGAGGGGATTCGGGCATTGCGAACGACGATGCCCAAAATTTGACGATCTAAATTATCAATTTTTTCCATCTGATTGTAAATTTCTGACAAAAGTAGCGAAAATATTTAATATTCGCAACATTTTGCTACAAAAATTCGCAATTTTTCGCAAAAATAGCCAACTTTGCAAACTATTTGCCAGAAAGGATGGAAATATACTCCCGCAGTTTCGGAGTGGATTTGATACCGCTGGCGGCTGTCAATGCCGACAGTGCGATTGAACGGAATTCATCGTAGCGGTCAGGAGAATCTTCGGCCAACTGCATGGCAATCACGCCCAAATAGACGAGCGATTCGAAATCGTCGGGGTTATGGTCGTCGGCGCAGAACGCCTCGATAGTGGCAGGGCTGATTTCGCCTTTACGCAACCGGCCTTTGATGCTTGCGAGGTAATAGTCGTTGCGGTTTGGTGCGCCTTCCGACATTTTCATGGCATAGTCATGGATTTTTTCGCCGTCACGACGGAAAAGGTAGTATTTCAGCAGATAGTTGTCGACGACGCGCTCAAGCGTGGGATTGGCGTCCTTCGTGCGGCAAAGAAAGTCCTCATAAAGACGCGGTTCGCCTATCGAAAAACTTGCGTTGCGGGTGGCAGTTAGTATGGAATCGAAGGGAATGAGGTTCGACTGGGCGCGGGTGAAGAGTTGCATGGCTTTGACGGTGTCGGCGTTTTCGTAGGCGGCGACAATTGCCGAAGCGTATGTTTTGACATCTGTGGGACGCTCGTTGAGCATCAACTCGTACATTGCGCCGGCGCTTGCCCACTCCCGCTCTGCGAAAAAACGTGCGGCCTTACGAGCGGTAGTGCCGTAATCGGCTGCCACCGCCACGATTGCGATGGCGGCAGTGACAAGGATTGCTATTTTGCGACGAACAGATATCATAATCTCTCCACAAAAATAGAGATTTTCCCCGAACCGACAAAAAAATTTCGTAATTGGCTTCAATTGTTGTCCAAAAAGAGACTGCCCGCTGGGCAAGGAAATTAAACAAATTCGCCAAATAAACACATTATCTACAATTATAATAATTTGTTTCAATTTGAATAATTTCCACGCGAAGCGTGTTTAAAGTTGGAAAAGAGGGAGAAAATTTTGCCGTTTGGCGGTTTTGATGTAACTTCGCTATTGAAAATCTTCCGAAACATGGCAAGCGAGTCGTTACAACTAAACCAAGAGCAAAAGCAGGTGCTGACAACATCCGCTTTGCAGGTGGCGTATAGTTCTCTCCTTGAAATGAATGCGGAAGAAGTCGAGGACCGCGTGGAGCGTGAAATCGAGGCGAATCCAGCCCTCGAAAAGGTGGAGGAGAATTCCGACAATTTCGAAAAAGACGCCCACGATAACGATGATGCCCATTCCGACGACAACGACGGCGACAATGAATCCCGCGACTACGGCGACACCGATGACGAATCCAATGAATACGGCGGTTCCAATGACGAAGTCCCCGACTACGATGACTATTCGGGCAATGACGACACTTACGACGACTACGTTCCGCGCGCCAACAACCGAAGCAGCGACGACGAAATTTATTCGCCTGTGGTGGCGGACAACGACGTGTCGCTCGCCGAATATCTCGAGAGCCAACTTGGAGAGTTCGACATTACCGACGAAGACCGCGAAATCGCAAAAACAATTATTGGCAACATCGATGACGCAGGCTATCTGACACGCTCTATCAACGCTATGGCTAACGACATAGCCATTTTCACAGGCGAATACGTGGAAGCGGAAGATGTCAGGCGTGTGTTCGACATCATTCGCCAAATGGACCCTGCAGGCGTCTGCGCCACAAGCCTCGGCGACTGCCTGCGGTTGCAACTCGAAAGGATAGCCCCTGTCACCGAAGATGTTTCCGACGCCATCGGCATCCTTTCCATCAGCGACGAACTGGCTTCGGTCAGCCAAATGAATGCGGCAAGACAGCAATTGGGCTTATCAAGACGTCGATTCGACGATGCCATGCGGCGAATTCGCACTCTCAACCCAAAGCCAGGAAATCTAACCGGCTCGAGCACGACTGATTCCGCGTCGCAGATTATCCGTCCCGATTTCGACGTGCAAGTTGAGGACGGCGTTATCACCGTCACCCTCCTTAACAACATCCCGGAACTGCAGATTTCGGAGACTTTCTCCGACGAAACCGAAAAGAAGTTATATTCGGGCGACACCCCTGCACAACGCGAGGCCAGAAAATTCATCTCTACCAACCGCAACAACGCCAATCTGTTTATCCGCATTTTACAGATGCGGCAATCAACGCTGTTTGCGGTTATGTCGGCAATCGTGCAAATCCAACGCGACTTTTTCCTCTCAGGCGACGAGCGCGAAATAAAGCCCATGATTATCCGCGACATCAAAGACATAACCGGTTTCGACATATCGGTGATTTCACGCGCCACCAACGGGAAATACGCCCAGACACCTTACGGCATATATCACCTCAAACATTTCTTCAACGAACGTATCAACGACGACGATGACACATCCTCGCATGAGATAGTGTCGGTCATTAAGGAAATCATTGATTCCGAGCCGCCCGGCCACCCCTACTCCGACCAAAAAATCACCGATGAACTTCGACGCCGCGGCTACAATGTGGCCCGCCGCACGGTGTTTAAATATCGCGAAAACCGCCTTAAAATCCCCTCAAGCAGCAAACGACGCCGCAGCAAATCTTAGCCCAACTTCCCGACATGGAAAAAACCGCCAAAATCCTTTCAAGGGTATTTTCCCCTCTTATCGTGCCTTCGATAGCCATCGCTATCGCCTTATGGGGCACCCCATTGGTAATCACTCCCGATTTCGTTAAAGTTAAAGTGGTGGCTATGACGCTCCTTATCACCGGAGCGATTCCCGCCATCGGGATAGCCATTCTTTATCATCTCCACCGAGTGAGCGACGCGACGATTTCCAATCCGAAAGAACGAACCATCCCGTTCGTCATCTGCGTCATCTGCTATATGGGCGAAGCCTACTACCTCATGAGCATTCATGCACCGATTTGGCTTTGCAATTTTATTTTGTCAGCGATGATGGCGATTATTATCGTGATGGCGATTAACGTCTTCTGGAAAATCAGCGGTCACACATGCGCCTTGGGCGGTCTCGTAGGGCTTTCGGCATGGCTTGTAGCCAACAATTTGGCGTTGCCATGGATGATTTTGGTGGTGATTTTCGCCATTATTCTTACAGGGCTTATAGGTTCGGCCCGAATGATTCGACGCCTTCACGACCTGCCGCAAGTAGTGGCGGGCGCGATACTCGGTTTTTTGGCAGTCTATTTTCTCCCGAATCTTTTCACCCGATTCATCGAGTATAATTGAAAGTGTAAAGTTTATAGTTGAAAGTTTATAGAATTTTTCGACTGTTCGAAATAAATTATGCATTGTGAATTATGCATTATGAATTAAAAAAATCCTAATTTCCACCATGGTTTTCACATATAAACGCAGACGTTCACGCGAAGTAAATGTAGGAGGCGTGACAATAGGCGGAGACAACCCCGTCCGCCTTCAGTCGATGACCTCTCTTTCGACGATGGACACCGAAGGTTGTGTCGGTCAATGCCGGCGCATTGTCGATGCCGGCGGCGAAATTGTCCGTCTTACGGCACAAGGCACCAGAGAGGCTGAAAACATCGGCCGCATACGCCAACGTCTGCTCGAAGAGGGCTACGACGTGCCTCTCGTCGCCGATATCCATTTCAACCCTAAAGCCGCCTTCGCCGCGGCGCTTACCGCACAAAAGGTGAGGATTAACCCGGGCAACTTTGTCGACCCCGGACGCACGTTCCGCCAACTGGAGTTCTCCGACGAAGAATATGCCGCCGAACTTCATCGCATCGACGACACTCTCACGCCTTTCCTTGAACTATGCCGCAAGAACGGCGTGGCTATCCGTCTCGGAGTGAACCACGGTTCGCTTTCCGACCGCATTATGAGCCGTTATGGCGACACCCCTGCGGGAATGGTGGAATCGGTGATGGAATTTCTCCGCGTTTGCGTCAAGCGCGAGTTCTTCGACGTGGTGATTTCCATCAAGGCATCGAATGTCGCCGTGATGGTTGAAACCGTTCGCCGCCTTGTCAAGGCAATGGACGGTGAAAAAATGGATTTCCCTCTTCACTTAGGCGTGACCGAGGCTGGCGACGGGGAAGACGGACGTATTAAATCCGCCGTGGGCATAGGATGCCTTTTGGCCGAAGGTCTTGGCGACACTATCCGTGTGTCGTTGTCGGAGGACCCGGAGCGTGAAATTCCTGTGGCTCGCGCTATTGCCGACTATGTGGCCTTACGAGCCGACGCTCCCGAAATCGCAGGAAACTATTGCGAGGGATTTGACCCCATTGCGCCTCAACGACGGGAATCGGCGACAGTAGGAAAAATCGGCGGCACGAATCTTCCAGTAGTGATAGGCACATCGGAGAAGGCCGACTTTCCGCTAACATCGGATGTGGCGTCGTTTGTCACCGCCACTACCGATGACAAACCTGAATCGCTCAACCTTGACGAGAAATCGGTCATCATTCTCACGACAAATCATCCAAATCCGACCGGTGCAATTCAAGCATGGGTTCATCGCGCTTCGGCAGCCGGAATCGTCGCACCGATAATCCCATGTCTCGACTATGGCGACACCGAGGCCGGATTAGCGATAATTCATGCGTCGGTGGATTTCGGCGCCCTTCTTCTCAACGGCATATCCGACGGCATAGCAATAAAATCGTCAACGCTCACACCCGACGAAATCGCCGACCTGTCACTGTCGATTCTGCAAGCCGCGCGCCTGAGAATATCTAAAACCGAATATATTTCCTGCCCGTCGTGCGGCCGCACCTTGTTCGACCTTCAGACCACTCTTCGCCGTGTGAAAGAGGCCACCGCCCATCTCACGGGACTGAAAATCGCCGTCATGGGTTGCATTGTCAACGGCCCGGGAGAGATGGCCGACGCCGACTACGGATATGTCGGCGCAGGCGTTGGACGCGTGAGCCTATACAAAGGCAAACAATGCGTTTTGAAGAACATTCCCGCCGAAGAAGCCGTCGACCGCCTTCTCGAACTAATTAAATGCACAATGCATAATGCATAATTCTGACGGCGGGAAAATTTGGTACAACAAAAAGCGATGTCGAGATTCGGCATCGCTTTCTTATTAACTTAAACTGAATTGATTATTTGATTCCCAATTCGGCTTTGACTGCGGGAGTTACATCTTCCACGTCAGTGCCTACGTAAACGGGAATTTCGTTCTGAAGGATGAATGTCAAACCTTTCTTCTGACCAACCGATTTGATGGCGGTGAGCACCTTCTGCTGAATGGGTTGCATCATTTCGGTCTGCTTCTTTTGAAGTTGTTGCATTGCGTTGTTGCGGAACTCCTGAATCTTGTTGCTGAGGTCCTGAAGTTCGGCTTCGCGACGCTCTTTGATGCTTTGGGGTTGCGAAGCGTCCTCTTTTAGTTTGTTGTATTCGGCATATTTCTTTTCGAATTCGTCTTGAAGGTTCTTGAATTCGGCTTCATATTTTTGGGAGTCGGATGTGAGAACTTTCTGCAATTCGGCTGTTTCGGGCATGCTTTGCATAATAGCGTCGGCGTCAACTACGCCGAATTTCTGCGCGAAGGCGCATGTGGGCAGTGCGATAATGGCTGCCAAGAGGATTTTTTTAATCATTTTTCTATCTTAATTAAATTTGTTATTTCTTCTTTGTGGCTGCAAAGGTAATGAAATTATCTTGAGTAGCCTAATTTTTCGAGCACTTCGTTGCTCACATCGATACGCGGAGATGCAAAAATAATGTTTTCCGACGATGCCCTGTCGAAAATGGCTTGATAGCCCTTTTCTTCAGCGACCTTCTTCACGGCATTGTAGATATCGTCCTGAATGGGTTGAAGGAGGCTCTGACGCTTCTTGGCAAGTTCGCCTTCCGGACCGAAATATTTGTAACGGAGTTCGGTTGCGGCTTTTTCCTTAGCCACGATTTCTTCCTCTTTTTTCTTCTTTTGTTCGTCGGTCAGGAACACCATATCGGCTTGGAAATTTTTGTAAGCGGTTTCGGCTTCTTTAGCCTTGGCCTCAACTTCTTTCTGCCAGCGTTGCGAAATCTGGTTGATTTGCTCGTTGGCCATTTCATACGAAGGAACATTCTTGAGGATGTATTCCATATCAACAAGCGCAAACTTTTGAGCAGATGCGCCAATCGCACACATAGCGGCGAAAATCAGTGCAAAAATTACTTTTTTCATTTCTATATCATTTTTATTTGTTATTTTTCACTTTTGACTCTATCTTGTCGGAAAAGTTTAATCTTGATGACGGATTAGAATTCTTGACCGAGAACGAAGTGGAAGTGGCTGCCCCCCTTTTTCCCATACACTTTGTCGAAACCGTAGCCCCAGTCGATACCCATCATGCCAATCATCGGGAGGAAGATTCTGACACCGGCGCCCGCTGAACGTTTGATGTTGAACGGCGCAAAGTCCTTTATGTCGGTCCAAGCGTTACCAGCCTCAAGGAATGCAAGGCCGTAGATGGTCGACGACGGTTGAAGCATGAACGGGAAGTGAATTTCGGTGCAGAAGCGAGTGTAGGCGTAGCCTTCACGACGATACGGGGTGAATTGACCGTTGTCGTAACCGCGGAGAGCAATAGTTTCGGTTGCGTAAGTGTAACCTCCCGACATACCGTCACCACCGACATAGAAGGTCTCGAACGGCGATTTGAGCCACTTGTTATAACTGCCGAGCAAACCGAAGTCGGCACGTGTCATCAACACGGGAGTCCATTGACCTGAGGGGTCGGCCAGCGGCGTATAGGTACGCGATTTGAAGCGAATTTTCCAATATTCAATCCATTTATAAAGTTCTTGCTTCGCCTCGTCGGAAGTTGATTTGCTGAGGGCTTCCCAATCCTTGTTGCGGAATAGCGACACAGGAGGAGTCAACGACAAGTTGAGCGAGAATGTGCTACCCTGACGAGTGTAGTAGGGATTGTCGATTGAATTGCGTTGCAAGGTCAGACCAAGCACAAACGAGTTTGACGTACCGTTCTGCATGTGAGGCATGTAGTCCCAATTCTTCAGATAGTACCATTGGTAGGATAGTTCGGCCGATGCGGTAAAATAGTCATCGGGCCATTTAAGTCGCTTGCCGAAACCGATGGATGCACCAGCCATTTGAAGCACCTTATTCGGGTCGTAGGAGTCTTGATACGACGCTTGAGCGTAATCGTTGTAATAACTGCTGCCCCCATAGCCGTAGCCGTACAAATAGGAGTTATAGTAGTTGTTGTTGTAGTAAGCAGAGTTCACGCCCGTCTGACGGCTATAATATGCCGACAACGAGAGCGAGTTGGGCCGCTTGCCGCCAAACCACGGGTCGAGGAACGAAACGCTATATGCCTGATAGTAGCGGGCATTGGTTTGCGCCGAAATCGTGAAAGTCTGCCCTTCGCCCTGTGGAATTAGTCCTTTGTACGAACCGCGTTTCAGAAGGTTCTTCATCGAGAAGTTGGTAAACTTGAGGGCAAGTTTGCCAATCACGCCGGTTTGCCCCCACCCCATCGACAATTCAATTTGGTCGTTGGCTTTCGACGAAAGGTTAAAGATAATATCGACCGTGCCGTTTTCGTCGTTAGGTTCAGGACGGATATCCATCTTTTCGGGGTCGAAGTGGCCTGTTTGGGCGATTTCACGAGCCGAACGCATAAGGTCGGCCTTCGAGAACAATTCACCGGGTTTGACACGCAATTCACGACGAACCACCTTTTCATACAATCGGTCGTTGCCATTGATAATCACCTTGTTGATGCGGGCCTGCGGACCTTCCATCATTCTCATCTCAAGTGTAATCGAGTCGCCATCAATCGACTTTTCGATGGGCACGAGTTGATAGAACAAATAGCCGCGGTTGAGATAGAGGTTCGACACGGCGTCGTCATCCTCGGTCAATCGCTTGTTGAGAAGTTTTTGGTTATACACGTCGCCGGCCTTCATGCCGAGGTAAGCGTCGAGAATATCGTTGGTGAAGATGGTGTTGCCCACCCAGTCGACTTCCTTGATGTAGTAGCGAGGACCTTCTTCGACTTTGATATGTACATCAACAGTCTTGTCGTCGTAAGCCACAACACTGTCGGAGAGGATTTTAGCGTCGCGGTAGCCTTTTTCGTTGTATTTTTCGATAATGCGGTTGAGGTCGTCGCGATAGTCCTGCTCGACAAACTTTTTCTGGCGGAAAAGATTGACCAACTTGTTCTTTTCGTTAGTCTTCTTCATCGCACGCTGAATGGCGTCGTCGGAAAGCACTTCGTTGCCGTCGATGTAGATTTTGTGTACTTTGACTTTGTTGTTCTTATTGACGTTGATATCGACGATTACTTCGTTTTCGTGGCTAACATCTTCACGTTGAGTGATTTTTACCACTGCGTTTCCGAAGCCCTTTTCGGAGTAAAACTTTTTCACAATCGCTTCGGCGCGGTTAATGATGTTTGGCGTGATTTGGTTGCCTTCGTTGAGTTGCAGGCGTTCCATAAGGTCCTTCTTCTCACCGCCCTTAACGCCGATGTAGTTGACTTGCGACACCCTCGGCTGAGGACGCAGAGCGAACTCGAGCCACGCTTTGTCGCCGCAAATTTTCTCCACTTTGATTTGGATTTTCGAGAACAATCCTTGACGATAGAAACGCTTTGCCGCATTGGTGATGTCGGGGCCAGGAATGTCAATACGGTCACCGACATTCAGTCCGGAATATCCGATTACGATGAAATCCTCGTAATTATCGACGCCGGTCACCTTGATGCCGGCAATTTCATATTTACGCGGGATACCGTTATAAAGAATGTTCGGGTTGTATATAGTGTCGTTCTTCTCCTGAGCCGACACGAATCCGGCAAAGGTGACCGACAGAAATGCGAATAGTAATATTTTACGCAAAAGGATGTTCATTTTTAGGGTTTTGTGATTTGGTCGCCGGTGAGCCCGAAGCGTCGCTGGCGAGATTGATAATCTATGATGGCCTCGCAGAAATCTGTTTTCTGGAAATCGGGCCAGTATTTAGGGGTAAAATAGAGTTCGGAATATGCGATTTCCCAAAGGAGGAAATTGGAAATGCGGAGGTCGCCGCCAGTGCGGATAAGCAAGTCGGGGTCGGGCATGCCGGCAGTTGTAAGGCGACTTGAAATCAAATCGGCATCGATGTCGGCAGAGTCTATAACCCCATTTTTGACATCTTCGCTGATGACACGACAGGCTTGCGCCACATCCCAACGCGCAGAATAACTGATTGCCAAGCACATTGTGATGCCCGTGCAGTGGGCTGTGTCGTCAATACACTGGCAAAGACGACGATAGGTCGCTTCCGGCATATTCGACATGTCGCCTATCACTTTCAGCCTAACGTTGTTG
Organism: Muribaculaceae bacterium; assembly: GCA_017552595.1. Lineage (GTDB taxonomy): Bacteria > Bacteroidota > Bacteroidia > Bacteroidales > Muribaculaceae > RUG14106. The sequence continues at coordinate 2,406 of JAFZPB010000221.1, read as the reverse complement.
GCAAGCATTCCCGGCGTTTCGTTTTCGATGGCGGTGACGATAAGATGCATCAGAATATCGACTTCTTCTTTCGGACGGTTCCAATTCTCGGTGGAGAAAGTGTAAAGCGTCAAGTACTTAACGCCGAGGTCGGATGCGATTTCGGTTGTTCGGCGGACTGTATTGATTCCTTCGATATGCCCTTGACTACGGTCGAGCCCGCGAGCCTTAGCCCAACGACCGTTGCCGTCCATAATGACAGCCACGTGTTCAGGCACCCTGCCGGAGTCGATTCGTTCAATCAATTTTGTCAATTCAATATCAGGCATATCTATCAAATAAATCAATCAACATAGAAACACGACGTGCATCGCTCGCCAAATTCAAAACTAATCGACACACCGAAAGTCGAAATCCAATCGGTGTTTTTCGCAAAAGAACTCTTAATGAGATAGAGATCCTTGAGGTCCTTGCCGTCGATGTGGTCGCCTATACATTTCACCATAGTGAATTCGCAACCGAGATTAATGCGGGGTTTCAATTTGAATTTCAATCCGACACCCATCGGAATCGAGCCGGCGAAGTAGTCGTGGCCGTCGACAACGGCGATGTTCGCGCCGACGCCGAGCGACAAATATGGAGTGAATCGGTGGAGTTTTTTGTATTTCTCACCGATGCCGTAAGGGAAGAAGTTATATTCAATACGAGCCGACAGGTCGAAAACCTGCGAGGAGAACTCATACGGTTGGAATTCGGGATATACATTCTCCATGTCGGCGGTATTGCCCGAAATATGGGTGGTAAGCACATTGGTTTTCAATACCCAACGGGTATTGATAAGATAGCGGAAAAACGCCTGTGCAGAATACGACGGATGAGCGTAGATGTTGCTTTGGTTAGCCTCCCCGAGATACCCGCCAATGCCGAGAGCACCGCCGACGTCGAACTTATACGCCTCATCCTGCGCCTTTACCGTAGTGGAAAAGGCGAGAATAGCGGTGGCTATGATTGTCAATAGGCGTTTCATCGATGTCATATTATATCACGGGCTTGCTTTCCAAACGATTGATGACACCGCGCCAAACGGTGTTGTAAAGCGTTGAAGAGGCGTTTTGTCCGCCAAAGAGGTGAACATACGGACATTCCCATTCGGTGATTGGCGAAGAGTAGCGCGAGAGAATGGCGGCATTGACGATGGCCTGCGAGTTCATCATCGCGGGAATATATTCCGGCAACTGGATGAGGCTGTCGCCTTTCTTCCAGTTTATGCCGTTGTCAAGGGAAATATACACGGTTTTCGAGAGCGAACCGTCGGCAGTGCGGCCACCGAAGGCAATCAACGCCGAATATTTCGAAACTGTCCACTTGTTGGTGAAAGTCTTAAAGGAGAAATACGGGAAGAGTGTCACACCCTCAGCGGCGGGAATGTAATTGTTGCTCAGACATGCCCATTCTTTACCGTCGAAGCCCCATACGGCGCCTGTCAGACTTGAGTCGGCACAACGGCCGCCGATAATGAGCACCTGTGGAATCGGGCTCCATGTCGAAGTAATTGTCACACCCTGACTCATGCCGCTGACAGGGAATGTCGCCGCTGCGGGAACGGATGTCGTGGCGGGATAAGTCACATGATAGTATGCGTCGCCCTCTTTCTTCAAACCGAGAAGCGTCGATTCGTAACCGGTGATAAGCGTCGTCATCTTTGTGGAACATGATGTCCATGACTCGCCGTCGGTCGAGCGATAAAGGTCGCCGTCTGTCGAAAGGATATAAAGGGCTTCGGCTGTGGATGTGAACGATTTAACGTCGGGCGTCATTCCGAACGAAGGAGTTTTGTAGGTCCACTTAAAGTTTTCCAAGTCGGTAGACACGGCAATGCAATATGCCGAACCCGAGCGGGTTAAGCAATAGGTGGTGCCGTCGATTTCGACCGTGCGTTGGTCGGCGGCAACCGAGAACGAAGTGGGTAGTTGTCGGCGGTCGACTTGCGCCCAGCGCATAGAGTCGGGCTTTTGGAGGTGTACGTTCACGCGGACATCGTAGTCACGGGTGTAAAGTCCATTAATCGAAGTCATCGAAATCGTCACTTTCTTCGTGAAGTCGATACTGTCGGTGGAATTGTTCAAGTAATCCACCACGACATCTTCTTTACCCTCTTCCGATTGAGTGATTGTCAGCGCCTTACAGCCGTTAGTAGTAATATTGACGGGGATTTTAGTCACATTTGTGCCGAACGGTAGAGAGTCGGCGTTATAAATTTTTGCATTGACGAGGTCGATTGAAAAGAACACCGAGTCGAGGTTTGCGAGCGCCTTATCGTTTTTTTGAAGCGAGAAGCCTGTGATTGCAGTCGACGACGAAATATATTGGTCGGTTTCAGGGTCATCGCCGCCACAAGCCACGAAGCCTATCATTGCCACGGCGGCG
>JAFZPB010000220.1 GCA_017552595.1 Muribaculaceae bacterium | reverse complement strand
GAGGTGCCAACCGGGGAAGCCGTCGCTCCATGGCGATGGCCAACGCATGATATGTTCGGGAGCGGCCTTTTTCCAGAGGGCGAAGTCGGCGGGATTATGCTTTTCGCTTTGACCGTCGAGGGCACGGGTGGTGGCGAGAAGTTCGTCGATGTTGCGGCCTGAAAGTTTGCCGTAGTGGTGGTCGTGATTGTATTTCGGCACGTCGAAATACACCGAACCTTCGCTGACGTAGGCATAGCCCGATTCGAGGATTTTCTTGACGTATTCGATTTGCTCGATGATATGGCCCGATGCGTGCGGCTCGATTGACGGCGGAATCACGTTGAGGCGCTCCATCGCCGTGTGGTAGCGGTTGAGATAGTGCTGCACCACTTCCATCGGTTCAAGTTGCTCGAGGCGTGCTTTCTTTGCGATTTTGTCTTCGCCGTCGTCGGCATCATGTTCGAGGTGACCCACGTCGGTGATATTGCGGACATATCGTACCTTATATCCCAAATGTATGAGATATCGGTAGAGGATGTCGAAGGTGATTGCTGGTCGTGCGTGGCCGAGATGTCCGTCGCCATAGACCGTCGGACCGCAAACATACATACCCACACGCCCTTCGTGGAGAGGCACGAACAATTCTTTGCGGCGGGTCAGAGAGTTATGGATTGTCAGTTTGTTGGGGAGCATATTCGCTGAATTTTGAGATTAGGCATTGCCTCCCGAACCTGGGAAGAACGGGTTGGGAATGCCGCCATTGTTGGCGGGACCTATCGGCTGTTTGCGCTTGATTTCGCCGAAAGTCTGCTCGTATTTTTGGATGTTCTCGCGGAGGGCGAAAAGGAGGTTTTTCGCATTTTCGGGATTCATGACGATGCGGCTGCGCACTTTCGCTTGGGGAAGATTGGGAGCCACTGTGATGAAATCGAAGAAAAACTCGTTGCCGGTGTGGGCGATAACGGCAAGATTGGTGTAGATGCCGGATGCCACGTCGGGCGGAAGTTCGATTTTAATCTCGTTTGGTTTTTGTTCGTTTGCCATAATTCTTTAATCTATAATGGTTTGTTAAATGTGAACGATTTTTGGGGATTGTTGGTCGACGCAACGTTTATGTTGACGCCTTTACATGTCGGACGGTTCCATAAAGCCGAAATGTCGAACGACGCATAGTTGTGGCGCGTGAAATTGTCGGGTGCATCCTTGATGTCGTGAACGAGGTAGAGTTCAGGCACCTCGTCGTCAACGGTTGCCTTATCCACCATCAGCATAAATGTCCGTGTTGTCGTGCTGTAGGTAAGGCGGCTGTTGACGTTGATGTAACAGCCTGTGCGCCAAATCGAATAGAGGTAAATAGGCGTTTTGTCCCAATTCGGGTGCGCATCTATAGGGTCGATTCGCAGCACATCGTTGTTGATTTTTGCGATACCGTCGACGGAAACTTCCCCCGAAGAGTAGGCGGGGGTAGTGGGGTCGGAATAGTGGTAGGAGAGAAGAAGACGGTCGCCGACTGGGAACTCCTTGTCGTTGAGCGTGAGCGACGGAACAATAAGAGTGGCCGACGGAGTGTCCTCTCCCTTCTGCACGGCAAAACGGGCAGCGCCGTCGGCCGACTCCATCACCACTGCGATGTCGGTCAGCACAGCCTTGTCGGCGAATGGTCCGTCATCATCGCGGCACGACGTCAACGACACCGCAAATAGCAGTATCGCGACATTCAAGAGAGTCCAAATGGTCCGTTTCATAGTCAAAACAACAATCTTAGTGCGAAATTACAGAAATTTTCCGCAACTTCAAAACTATCCCCCTCTATTTTCTTCATAGAAAACAGAATGAGAAAGTATCAAAAAAGAAATATAGGGGAATTAGATGATTTTGACGGTGTAGACGAGGGTGGCCATGGGGGGGATTTTGCCTGTGCCTTTCACTCCGTAGGCGAGATGGCCGGGGATGATGAAGGTGGCCTCGCCGCCACGTCGGAGGAGCATGACACCCTCGCGTAGGCCGGGAATTAGTTCGTTTACGTTGACTTTTACGGGCGTTTCGATTTTGTCGAAAACTGTTCCGTCAACAAGTCGGCCTTCAAATGTCATCTGAAAATCTGTCTTTTCGTTGATTTCCGCGCCTGAACCTTGACGGGTAATTATATAGGCCAAACCGGAGAGTGTTATCTGCAGGTTGGGGTTGTTCATGGCGAGGGAGTCGATATAGTTTTTGCCTTCTTCGACGTTGGCGAGGGCAATCGGACTTTGCTCTGTGGCTCGGTCGACAAGGGCTTCAAGTTGTCGGCGACAAAGGATTTCTTCGGCTTTGTTGAGTCGTCGTTTCGAATTGAAGGCTTCTTGGAAGTGGTAGAAAATCCGTTCGCGGTCGATGTTTATTCCGAGTTGGCTGTTTTCGAAAACGAACGACAGAAGTTGTGTGCCGAGGTTTATTCCTGCGGCGTAGCCTTTGTCGTCTTCAGGGATGTCAAGCAATGTCGCTACACCCTCCATATAGTCGGCGGCGTTTAACGGCTGACCAGATGCCGTGCGTGCCGATGGCATTATTTCGCGGAAGCGTGCGGCGGCGGAATGACCGAATTGACGCGAACGTGTGGCGGAATCGTATTTTCCGTCAAATTCAGGTTTCTGAATTTCATCGACGAACGATGAAATTGCCGCATTTTCGTTTTGGATTGTAAGGCTGTCGAGTTTGTTGTCAATAAGCACTTCACGATATGCCTCTACAATCACATGGCGGTCGAGTTTGACTCCGTAACGCTCATATCGTGAGAGTTCACCGTTAATTAGTCCCACCATAGAATAGCCCATCAGCAGGCTTTGTCGGGTGGTGTCGGTCATAATTCCGTTATGGAGGCCTTCGAGGAAACGGTCACGGTCGAAGGCTTCTTTTTCCTCGGCGGGGAGACTGTCGAGGTCGGCGGCGATTTTAAAGCCGTTGTTCATACCCACGAAGTAGGCGATAGAATCGATGAGATTTTTCGGCGGACCGAATTGTTTGCAGTCGATGCCGCCTTTGCAGGCCGACATCATCAGCATGCCGGCGACTGCTGCGAGGAGGAGTTTTTTCATTTTGATGAATTTTGGATGCTGTCGACAGGTGCGGCAATGCGGAATAGTATCGCCCGCAGTTCTTCTTGGGCAAGAGGGCCTGGAAGCACGTCGGCACGGTCATGGACCATCCCGTGATAATAGCCTTCGGCGATTTTGTCATTGTCCCAAGCGATGTCGTAATACGCTTTGAAAGAACGTGCCGACATTCCGGCGAGAATGCCGTAGCGCCGCGACAATTCGGGCTGAGGGAGAACGAGGGCGTCGATATTGACCGTTTGTGCGGCAAGAGTGTCGAACGTTGCGGAATCGGCGTCGAGTGTTGTCGAAAGCCCGTTGAAGAAGTTCTCAAAATTGACCGACATAAGGTTGCCGGTGTTCTGCTTGATAACGGCAGTGATGAATCCTTCGCCGTTGGCCACACCATAGAGAAACGAAGCCGAATCGGTGGCATTGGCAAGGCGCGGAGCCTCTGTGCGATATCGGTCAAGGGCGGTTTTCTCGCCCGAATCACGGCAAGAAGCCATGGCTGTCAAAACGACAGCCATGGCAATAGTCGTGATAATATGTGATTTTTTTATCATTTACTGATTGATACGACTTCTACGTCGAAGACGAGGGCTTGGTTAGGACCGATACCTGCCTGAGGAATACCCTCAACGCCGTAGCCTTGTTCGCAGGGGATGTAAACGGTGTATTTGCCACCTTTCTTCATCAGTTGCATTGCTTCGCCGAAGCCGGGAACTACAGCAGCGGGCGAGAAATCGCGGGCTTCACCCTGAGAGTCGTCGAACGATGTGCCGTCGATGAGCATTCCTTTGTAGATAAGTTTGGCCATTTCGCCGGCTTTGATGGTTTCGCCTGTGCCTTCTTGTTTAACGACTACGATTGTGCCGTTTTGTGTAACAAGGGCATTAGGGTTTTCCTGTTTTTTCTTTGCGATGAAGGCTTGGCTGGCTTTCTTGTTTTCGATGGCCTTGGGGTCGTTCTCAAGTTTAGCCTTGTGGATTTCCTGCATTTTCATGTCGGCACGTTGGCGGAACATATTGGCAGTGGTCTGAAGTTCCATCATCTTATCTTGGGGAATAGTATCGCCATTGAACGATTTTTCGAGCGCGGCATAGAATTTTGTGCGGTTTACGGGAACTCCGCCCATTTCATATTTGGAGAGTTCTTCTGCCATCATAATACCGAATTGGAGACCTTGACGGATGCTGAAGTCGGTAGTGTCGCCCATATTTTGAAGAGCATATTTAATGCCTGCAAGGATTTTAGCCTTATCGAATTTCGAGCGGAGAAGTGAATCGGTTTTTGCCACTTGCTCGAGGCTGTTGTTGAAATCTTGGCCAAAAGTTTGTCCGACTGATTCTGAGAGCGAGTCGCCGAAAGCGATGTCCTCGGGAGTTGCGTCTTTAGGAGTGTAGTCGGTAAACGAGTTGCAACTTGCGAACGCCATAAGGGCGCCGGCTGCGATTGTCATAAGAATTTTGTTCATACTTGCGTAAATTGTTAAAATGTTATTGTTTAGATATTTAATTTGCTTTTATTATGTCGATGAGTTTGATTTCAAATTCGAGAGCAGCATTTCCAGGAATAGTTCCCGCGCCCGCACCGGTTTCACCGTAAGCGAGGTGCGACGGGATGTAGATGGTGTAATGTCCGCCAGTTTTCATTTGGCGAAGCCCTTCGGCAAAACCTTTGATTACCCGAGAAAGGGGGATGTCGATAGTTTCGTCGCCGGTTTGGTCGAAAACCGTTCCGTTGGAAAGGCGACCCGTGTAGGTGATTTTAGCGGTATCTGCATCGGTGGGCGACTCGCCGGTGCCTTCCTTGTGAGTGACGACTACTACACCGCTTCCAAGCATTTTTGCATTAGGCAACGCACTTTTTTCAGCCACCCAAGCGTTTTCTTTGTTGATGTGGAGTTTGGGATCGGGATTGTTGGCTGCCACGAACGATTCGAGTGCGAGTTTCGCTTCGGCTTCGGTCATCGTCGGTTTTTTGCCGCCGAGAAGGAAATCGTTGAGCGACTCGCTGATGGCTTTTGCATCGAGAGGCAGTCCGATTTCTTTCATTTTCAGAAGAGCGTCGCGCAGTGCGATGCCGTCTTTAAGACCCAAGTCGCGCGGATTGGAAGTGTCAAGTTGGAGTGCGCGCGACAATCCGTCGAGGTATGCCTTGCGGGCCTCGGGACTATCGTTATATTTGCTTTCGAGTTGTTGACTCCAGATTGTAGCGAGTGCCTCGTTCACCTTTTTCGAATCGTCTTGGGCGAAAAGGGCCGACGAGAGAATGATTGCCGAAAGTAAGAAGGTAGAAAGTCGTTTCATCAGTTGATAGCGATTAGTTCGACATCGAAGATGAGAGTTGCGTTCGGGCCGATTACGCCACCGGCACCCTGCGGACCGTAAGCGAGTTTGGCAGGGATGTAAAGGCGCCACTTTGCGCCGACAGCCATCATCTGTAAAGCCTCAACCCACCCGGGAATAACTTGATTGACACCGAAAGTGGCAGGTTCGCCACGCTCCACCGAACTGTCGAAAACTGTTCCGTCGAGCAATCGTCCTGTATAGTGTACAGTCACTTTGTCGGTGGCCTTGGGGTGAGACCCTTCGCCCGCTTCGATGATTTCGTATTGAAGCCCTGTGGAGGTCGTTTTCACCTCTTCGCGCTCGGCGTTTTTCCTGAGGAAATCTTCACCTGCGGCGGAATTCACTTCAGCCATTCTGGCGGCTTCAGCCTCTTGTTTCTCTTGCAGACTGGTAAAGAACGTGTTGATGACGGCTTTTGCTTCGTCGTAGGTCATCAGCGGTTTTGTGCCGTCATAAACTGCCGCCACACCTGCCGCAAAATCGGCAGTGACGATTTTTTCGATTCCAGAGCCTTTGAAATTGTTGCCCATGCTCATTCCGAGGGCGTAACTAAGGCGGTCGATATCTTTTTCCATTATGCTAATTTCTTGTTTGCGGATGCAAAGTTAATTCAAATCTTCTTTTTAAGGTAAAAAATTAAGTGAAATCGTGTTAAACTGACGTATAATGTGTTAATTGACTTCGTTGCGGAGATTGTAGAAGTCGCGTAGGTTTTCGAAATCGTCGGGATGGTCAAGAAGCAGGCGCATATCGGCGAAGGGGTCGTAAGAGTCGGCTATTTGCTCGATGGAAGTGACGTCGGGGAGTTGCATCGGGGCTTTTTCGGCGATTTCTATCGGGTGTTCGATGCCGAAATATTGGCGGAAAAAGTCAAGACACATCGTTGTGGCGCGGATTTTCCCTTGCAGTGAATAGCCGGCGATGTGGGGTGTGGCGATGTCGGCACGACGGAGCAGTTCGGCTGATATATGCGGCTCGCCTTCCCAGCAGTCAATGACAGTGGCGGCAATTTTGTGGGAATCGATTGCGGCGATTAGGGCATCAGTATCGGTAACGGGTCCGCGGGCGGCATTGACGATAATCGGGCGGCGTTTGCAACGGGCGAAGAAATCGGCGTCGGCGAGATGCCACGACGGATATTTGCCGTCACGGGTAAGTGGCGTGTGGAACGTAATGACGTCGGCTTTCGCTGCGATTTCATCAAGGCTTACGAAACCTTCTGAGCCTTCGGCTTCGGCCCGAGGCGGGTCGTTGAGAAGAACGGGAATGTCCAGTTGCCTACACCATTTTTCTACAATTTTACCGACGTGTCCCACGCCTACAATGCCGAAAGTGAGCCGGTGGATGTCGTTCAGCCGGTTTTCGCGTCGAAGTAGTGCAGCAACCGACGCGAGAACATATTGTGCCACTGCGGGTGCGTTGCAGCCCGGGGCATTGGTGGCGAAAATGCCATGTTGTCGGCAGTAGTCAAAGTTGATGTGGTCGAGCCCGATAGTGGCTGTGGCTACGAAACGAACCCGCGAGCCATCGAGCAAGTCGCCGTCAATTCGGGTGCGCGTTCTGATAAAGAGGGCGTCGGCATCGGCTACGACCTTTCTGGTGATGCCTTCTGCCGGCAAATAAGTCACTTCGCCGAACGGCTCCAGCACCCCACGAATAAAGGGGATTTTGTCATCTACAACGATTTTCATATTCGTATTCCCCATGCGAAGAAACCTATGTAAATAAGACAGATAATTATTATGGGAATATAACTGCGACGGGAAATGTTCATCGCAAAGAATTGCCCCGTCTGAATTGCGGCGCAGCAGTTGATAAGCGGGATATAAACAGGCAGATTGCGGTAGTCAGCGGCGGCGAGAATAACCACAGTCAACGTAAGCAGGAAGAAGAACCCGTTGACCGAGCGTGTGCGCGTATCGGCGGAAAGCACTTTCAGTACATTCAGAATGCCGAATATGACGGCGAGAAAACCGCTGTAAGCAGCAAATGATAGCACATAAGAAAGATGTTCGGCGTTATCGGCGGGGAGAGTGTTGGCACTCACCGGAATTGTCAAGTCGCCCAAATCCACAATGCCGAATCCGAGAAGAATCCACAGGGGAGTGACAAGCCCGAAGATGGCGGCGATGATGGTTGCTGGTCGGAATATCATCATTTGCCCGCAACCCACTAAGAAAATGCCGGCTATTACGAGTTGCCCCCAATGGAAGCATGCCCCAAGCGACAGGAGAAAAAACGCGAGAAACACTTCGCGAGTGTTCTTCGGCTTTTGAAAGGTCGTGATTAGCAGAACTGCGGCGAGAATGGTGGTGAGGCAAAGCGTAGTGCCGCCATAGAAATAGCATGCCGCCGATGGAATAGCAACGGTGGCAATCATATAGATTGCGGCAAAAAGAAACGAAAAACCCTTGACAATCGACACTTTGCTGTTGGCAAAGACGAGGAACAAGGCAATGCCTACGGTCAGAATGAGATTGACAGTCAGCGAAGTGTCGTGGTCGGTTATAAACGACCCGGCCGCATTGAAAGCGATTCCGCAATTTTCGGCAAAAGGCGCGATTGAGGCAATGTTAGCCACGGCAACGGCCGCGATAACCGCAAAAAAGGTGACGATGATTGTGAACGCCCTTGAATGGAGCGCCATCGTCAGGTCGGCCTCGTCGAATTTGTTCTCTTTTGCCATTTGTGGGAATCAGTTTGTGACGGCAACGGCGGATTAATCTTCGGTTGACTCCGACTTGTCGGGATTGGACTTTTTCCAACCGCGACTGCGCATTCTGACATGTTTTTCGCCATCGTTCGGCGGAAGCGACGGTTGGCGACCCACGAT
>JAFZPB010000219.1 GCA_017552595.1 Muribaculaceae bacterium | reverse complement strand
CTACAACATTGACTTTGAAGACGTGCTCGCCTTCCACAAGAAGAGCACAGCTGATATAACCATGATTTATTCCAAGGCACAAGTCGACCGTCAAGGCAAGAGTGTTGTTATCGAAACCAGCACCAATGGTATCGTTACCGACCTCGCCGAAGTTCCGGCTATCAAAGAGGGACAAAAAGACGTTATGGGTGCATACATTATGCCTGTTCCGACGTTTGCATATCTCGTTCGTTCGACTTACGAGCGCGGCGGTCAAGACTTCCTCCTCGACGCTTTGATTCGTCATGCAAACGAATTCAAAATCAGCGCGTATAAACATACCGGCTACGTTGCCCATATCAATTCGACTATGGAATATTACGAAGCCAACCGCGATTGTCTCAAACCCGAAGTTTGGGAAGAACTCTTCATGAACAACGACCGCCCGATTTTCACGAAGGTTAAGGATGAAGTTCCCGTTCAGTACAAAGAGACCGCAAGCGTTAAAAATTCTCTCGTTGCCAACGGTTGCGAAATTCGCGGCACGGTTGAGAACAGCATACTTTTCCGCGGCGTCACTGTCGGCAAAGGTGCGGTTGTTAAGGATTCCATTCTTATGCAACGTTGCGACGTTCAGGAAGGTGCTCGCGTCGAATCCGTCATCTGCGATAAAAACGTTATCATCACCAAAAATCGCTGGCTCAAAGGCGCAGAAAATTATCCTTATATCGTCACCAAGAACGCAAGAATATAATTAGGTTTTAGGGAACTGGGAACAGGGAACAGAAAATCTACTCCCTAATCCCTAAACCCTAATCCCTAATCGGAAAGCGGCGGATTTTTACCGACGGGAACAACAGCCCGAAAGTAAGAATTCGCCCTTTCTATGATTTTCATTGCCAATCGTTTTTCTGTTTGATAAAATGACACTCGAAACAAAATCTTTTCAGGGAAGAAAAATCACGCAGTAAAAGGAGGAATTCTCTTGGCAAAAGATACAGACAAAAAAATTGCACGAAGTAAGGAGTATGACAAACTCAAAGAATCGCTGAAGTCGCGTTTTATCAGCTCGGCGCATATCATGTTCGGGCGCGACATTCACGAATTGCCGATGAACGAAATTTATAAAACGGTCGCGGCGGTCGCCAAGCAATGGATTTCGGAATACTGGATTAAGACAAACAAAGCCTACATGGACAGGCAGGAGAAACAGGTTTATTATTTCTCGATTGAATTTTTGATGGGACGACTCCTCAAGTCGAATCTCATTAATCTTGGTATCGACGAAGCTTTCCGCGAAGTCCTTGAAGAACTCGATTTGAACCTTGACGACATCTTTGAGGAAGAACCCGACGCAGGTTTGGGCAACGGTGGTCTCGGACGTTTGGCGGCGTGCTTTATCGATTCAATGGCGGCTCATCGTCTGCCCGGTCACGGTTGCAGTATCCGTTATCAATACGGACTCTTTGAACAGAAAATCATTCAAGGCAACCAAGTCGAAATCCCCGATAACTGGCTCCGCGACGGCTTTGCTTGGGAGTACAGGAAGCCCGATAAGTCTATCAACGTCCTGTTCAACGGCAATGCTTACATGAAGGAGCAACCCGACGGCTCCCTTAAACTCGTTCACGAAAACGCTATGGCGGTTATGGCTGTTCCTTACGACGTGCCGATTGTCGGTTATCACAATAAAACCGTCAACACACTCAGACTTTGGAACGCGGAAGTCAATCGCGACTTTTCCGATTACGGCATGTTGACGCATGAACAAATGCGCCAGAAAAATGAGTATCGCCAATTCGTTGAGAGTATTACCGAATATCTCTACCCCGACGACAGCTCCAACGAAGGTAAACGCATGCGCTTGATTCAGGAATACTTCCTTGTTTCGGCGGGCACTCAAAGCATTATTCGCCACTATGTCCGTTCGGGCGGCAATATTCGCGAACTCGATAATAAAATCGCTATCCATATTAACGACACTCACCCCGCACTTTGCGTCGCCGAACTTATGCGCATTATGGTTGACGAATACGATCTTGAATGGGACGAGGCATGGAAAATTACTCGCGGCGTCGTCGCTTATACTAACCATACCATTATGCCCGAAGCTTTGGAGAAATGGCCCGTCGATATGTTCAAAACGCTCCTGCCGCGCATTTATATGGTTATCGACGAAGTAAACCGCCGTCATCTTGAGTATATCAGAGCGCGTTATCCCGGCAACGTCGAAAAACTCCGCGCTATGTCCATTATCGAAGGCGGCGAAGTTCATATGGCTCGCCTCGCGATTGTCGGTTCGCACTCCGTCAACGGCGTCGCCCGTATTCATAGCGATATTCTTAAATCAACCACCCTGCACGATTTCTACGAATATTGGCCGCGCATGTTCAATAATAAAACTAACGGCATAACTCATCGCCGCTGGCTTATGGGCGCAAATCCCGAATTAGCCGACCTTATCGACAGAACCGTCAGAAGTCGCGTTTGGCACCGT
>JAFZPB010000218.1 GCA_017552595.1 Muribaculaceae bacterium | reverse complement strand
TTCGGGAATCCCCACTACTATCCCTATCGTTCGGTGTGCACGACATCTACTCACGACATGGGCGGAATCCGCCAATGGTGGGAAGAGTACCGCGAAAAGACTCAGCATTACTTCAACAATATGCTTCACGAAGGCGGTGCGGCACCCTATTTTGCCGAGCCGTGGATTTGTGAGCGTATTGTGAACCAGCACCTTGTGTCGCCAGCAATGCTCACTATTCTTCCGCTTCAAGACTGGATGTCGATCGACGGTGAAATCCGCCGTAAAGACCCGCGTGAAGAGCAAATCAATGTGCCCGCAAATCCGCGCCACTATTGGCGTTATCGCATGCACATCACTGTCGAGCAACTTCTTGCCGCCGACAGTTTCAACGGTCATGTGAGCGAACTCATTAAATCGTCGGGAAGATAATCCTTCGACTCTCCGCGATGAGAAAATATTTTGTTCTCTTAATATTTATGTCAACTATCGTTGCCTGCACTTCGTCGGGCGGCGATAGTTCTATTTGTATCAATAGGTTAGATTCGGCAATCAATGCCTATTCATCGGCCGATTCGTTACGACGACAGGAAATTCAACGTAGTTTCGCTCCCGACATCGCCGCATTTCAAACCGCACTTTCCGACACGATGCCGGTCGATTCGTTTTTGACCGCGCAGGCTCTGTCGAAGGGCAACGCAATGTTTTTCCCCAAAGTGGAGCGCCGTTTTCCCTCGCTCGACTCCATTGGGAAAGTTTTGGGCGGAATGCGTGACAATTTTGTCAAGGAATTCGACGGCGAAAAGTTTCCCCGTTGTACGTCAATCGTATCAACCTATAACCAATCGATAATTCTTGTCGATACAGTCATGCTGATTGGTATGAACCATTATCTCGGAGAGAACCACCCCGCCTACGCCTCGTTCGAGCCGTACCAACGCAAAGTGAAAAATCCTTGTCATATCGCATACGACGTGGCTTTGTCAATTGTTGGTAGCCGTCACCCTTATGCCGACGAAAAGCCGACAATAGTGTCGCGACTACTATATGAAGGCGCTTGCCTTTATGCCGTCAAACAGATTTTGGACGACTTTTCACTCGCCGAAGCCTTAGGTTGGACCGAAAACCAAATGGAATGGGCGAACGCCAACGAACGGGAAATATGGAACGCTTTGATTTCGCGCGACTTGCTCTTCTCCACCGACCAGTCGGTTGCCGACCGACTATTTATGCCTTCGCCTTCGACCGCAATCCTTCACCGTGATTCGCCAGGACAATTAGGGCGCTTCGTGGGCTTTCGTATAGTCGAGAGTTACGTCAAGTCAAATTCGACGATGCCGTTGGAAAAAATGCTCTCAGAGGAATTCTATGCCTCGCCTAACACACTCAACAAGGCCGGCTATCAGCCATAGAATCACTTTGGCGTGATATACTTGTTTAGGTCAACAAAAAATCGTAATTTTGCACTTTGAAATGGAAGACAAAACGATAGATATCGATGGACTGAAAATGCACTATCGCATTTCGGGAGAAGGGCAACCAGTTGTGCTGATGCATGGCTGGGGCTGCAATTGCACCACCGTTGCGTCGATTGAGGCTATAGCCGCCGAGCAACATCGAGTCTATAACGTAGATTTTCCAGGTTTCGGTGAATCGGAAGAGCCGCCGACAGTTTGGGGCGTAGAGGAATATACTCGCCTGACAGAGCGGCTTTTAGAAATAGAACGAATTGAAAAGCCTATACTTATCGGCCACTCATTTGGCGGTCGGGTTGCGATACTTCTCGGTTCGAGAAATCAGACTGACAAGATTATTCTAGTTGACGCCGCAGGAATACGTCCGAAAAGGTCGTTGAAATACTACTTTAAAGTGTATACTTTCAAGGCGGGAAAACATCTGACACGCCTTATTATGGGCAAGGAAAAAGCAGAGGCCAGAATAGAGAAAATGCGTAAAAAAGCCGGTTCGAGCGACTACAATAATGCCTCGCCTCGAATGCGAGCCATTCTGAGCAAAGTGGTCAACGAGGACCTTACTGACCGTCTGCCACTTATCAAAGTTCCAACGCTCCTTGTATGGGGAGAAAACGACACCGCCACCCCACTCCGTGACGCAAAAATCATGGAGCGTGAAATCCCCGATGCTGGTCTTGTAGTGTTTCCCGGGTGCGGCCATTACAGTTTTCTTGAGAATCCGAGGCAGTTCGCTGCAGTATTACGAAGTTTTATAAACCATAAAGAATGAGTTTCAATTTTTTAAATATAATTGTAAGTTTGGCGGCATTGTTGTCGATTGTGGCGCTAATAATCGACATGAAGCGCTCGTTGATGATGCTCCAACAAAATTCCTACCGCAACGAGCGATATTTCCGCTGGCTCAACGAGAGCGGCGATTCAACATCTTATTCGAGAATTATCGCAATATTGATAGCAATGTCGGGGATGATCCACTTCATTCCGCTCGACTATACTATTATTGCGGCGATACTATTTTCAATCTATTTGATATTCAAACAATCAAGGCAGAAATATAAAAAACCTCTCGTTTTCACAAAACGGGCCATTCGTATATATTCGGTGGCCATTGTTATAGCATTGGCTGTTTTGGCGGGAAGTTATGTTTATGAATCAAGCAATTGGTTCTGGGCAAAATCGCGCGGCCTTTTCGGCGTGACCGTTGCCGCTCAAGCATTAATTGCCGCATCATTCGTCGTTATTGCGATTGCAAATTTCATTCTTATCCCCGTTGAGAAGATAATCAACCGCCGTTACTACAACGACGCAAAAAAACGTCTTGAGGCAATGCCAGATTTGAAAATTATCGGTGTCACAGGCAGTTACGGCAAAACATCGACAAAGCACTACCTCCATAGAATCCTATCGGAGCATTTCGACACGATGATGACTCCTGGCAGTTTCAACACGACTATGGGTGTTGTCCGCACTGTCCGTGAACATCTACAGCCTTACAATGAAGTGTTCGTCGTCGAAATGGGTGCAAAGCAAAAGGGTGACATAGAGGAAATTTGTCGCCTTGTAAAACCGCAAATGGGCATCGTAACGGCTGTCGGAGAGCAACATCTTGAGACGTTCCACTCGATAGAGAATGTTCAGGCAACAAAATTTGAACTTGTGGATTCTCTCCCCGCCGACGGATTGGCTGTAGTTAACAACGACTTTCCGTTTATCGCCAATCGCAAAGTGGATAATGTGGAATGTGTCCGATACGCTGTCAACGCCATCGAAAATGTCGATTTTACGGCGACCAATATTCAATATGACGCGACAGGAACACAGTTTGCCATAGTCGGTAAAGGTGTTGAATTAAGTCTTCACACCCGCCTTCTTGGTGAATGTAACGTGTCTAACTTGATTGCAGCCGTCATTGTGGCAATACGTCTTGGCGTTCCGGAAGATAAAATCCGCTATGCCGTCGAACACATCGAGCAAGTTGAACACCGCCTAAATATGAAGCGAACACCAGCGGGAATAACCATTATAGACGATGCATACAATTCCAATCCTCACGGGTCGAAGATGGCGGTTGACGTGCTTTCGTCGATGACTTCGGGCAAACGCATTATTATCACACCCGGAATGATAGAACTCGGTATCCAACAATACGACCGTAACCGCGACCTCGGAGAGCATATCGCTAAGAAAGTCGATGTGGCGATAGTTGTCGGCCAATATAACCGCGACGCTATAATGGAGGGAATCGAAAGTGTGAAAAAACAGGCGGAAGGCTTTGAGTCGCACACCGTGGATTCATTCGCCGAGGCACAAGTGCTTTTGGCCAAAATAGCCAAAGCGGGTGACACCGTTCTTTACGAAAACGACCTTCCCGACACATTCAAATGACAAATCAACAAACGAATAAATAAAGAAATGAAAACAAACATCGGAGTATTTTTCGGCGGACGCTCAACGGAGCATGAAATATCCGTCATTTCCGCATCACAAGCGATGCATGCCATCAATCGAGACAAATACGACGTCACGCCGATTTACATAACAAAACAGGGCCGCTTCTATACAGGCGACGCTCTTTTCGACGTTGCCAATTACCGCGACATTCCCGCATTGTTGAAGCAGTGCCGCGAAGTGTATATGCGACCGGTTTTTGGCGATTACAATGTCTATCTCGCTAAGAAACCGTTTCTCCGCTCGGCAGTTCTTACGACATTGAACGTTGTCATACCTGTTCTTCACGGGTCGAACGGCGAGGATGGCATCTTTGAAGGTGTGCTCGAAACAATCGGCATCCCCTATGCCGGATGTAACACCCTTTCGTCGGCAAATGGTATGGACAAAATCACGATGAAGCAAATTCTTAAAGCGAATGGCGTTCCAGTTGTCGATTACACATGGTTCACCGACAAACAGTGGTTTGCCCAACGAGGTAAAATTGTCGAACGAATTGAGGCCGAACTCCACTACCCCGTCATCGTCAAACCAGCGAATCTCGGCTCGAGTGTTGGTATCGGACGCGCCGCCAACCGCGAACAACTTATAGAAAAGGTCGATGAAGCCGAGAAATATTCTACCCGCATTATTGTTGAGCACATGGTTGAGCAGTTACAGGAAATCAACTGCTCGGTGCTTGGCGATTGCGACGAATATCAAATGTCGGCGCTTGAGGAACCCATTAAGAGCGGCGACATCCTTTCATACGAAGACAAATATATGGGCGGAAGTAAAGGCGCAAAAGGCATGCAGGCTTCAGAAAAACGGATTCCTGCAGAATTGCCTGAAGACGTAACGGCACGCATCAAATTCCTCGCCGGCGAGACCTTCCGTGTGCTTTCGTGTCATGGCGTCAGCCGTGTGGATGTTATTGTCGATAAAGCCGACGGAAACATTTACGTTAATGAGATTAACACCATTCCGGGCTCATTGTCATTCTACCTTTGGGAAGCCACAGGTATCGGTTTTGAGGAACTTATGGACCGACTTGTCAAACTCGCTTTACGTCGCAAACGCGAATCGGGACAAAAGACCGTTTCCTATGACCAAAACATCTTTTCGATGGGTGGCGGCGTCAAAGGCGGAATCAAAAAATAAGATGTCTAAATTTTTGATTATTAATGCCGACGACTTCGGAATGTCGAAGGCTTTCAATGAAGCCATTGTTGACTTGTTGGAGAATCATTCTATATCCACTACAACAATAATGTCTTCTGCTCATGCATATGCCGATGCTGTCAGATTAATTCAACAACATGGCATAAAGGATGTTGGTGTTCACTTGACACTTACCCAAGAAGGTTATCCTGAGGATAGTGGTTTAGCATATGGCGGGTTAACTATAGCCCGTTCTCTACACGATAATTATGGCAATTTCTTTACTCTCGATAAATTTCTATCATCGAAGATTCCATCAAAAGATATTTCAGAAGAAATCCTTGCTCAATTAAACCAAGTCTTTAACGATGGCATTCTTTTTACCCATGTTGACAATCACCAATATAGCATCATGCCACGAAAAGGATTTCAAGGATGGCATTGTTTTTACAAGGCATACTCTCAATTTGAAAGAACCCATGAGAAAGTAAATAGAGGATTTAGATGCGCAAAAGGATATCAAATTATAAATGGCACCAATACTGTAGCATACGCTGGTAGAAAATTAATGCCATACCTCAAGTTTCAAAACAAACGGCATCGCTTAATAACTCCCGACCAAGTAATAGCATATCCATATTTTAGTCCTTCATCCGTGCAATTATTTGATACAATTTTTCAAAGTATTCGCGAGGGAGTAACTGAATTACTAGTTCACCCCTGTAGATATTTTAAAGGAATTGAAAGTCAAAATAGGTGTTGGGATAATCTAACAAATCAATACGCCCATCTAAAACAATTTAATGCAGATATCCTACGTGATAAATATGGCATTGATTTGGTTTCATATCGAGATATGATCAATATTAAACAAAAGAGGTTGACATGAAGCCAACCTCTTCTACATTATGCTTCTGTAA
>JAFZPB010000014.1 GCA_017552595.1 Muribaculaceae bacterium | reverse complement strand
TGATGTTGTCGTGACGGTTGGAGAGAACAAAATAACTTTAGACGGCGCGGCGTCCCTGTCGAGTCTGAATATTGTCGGCGAAGAAGTCGAGCTTTCTGCAAGTTGGAAACTCAACGGCACAATGGCGACTTATGGCACAAAGAGTAAAACGCTTATAACCATAACCGGTATTAAGTCCACCAACGGTATTGTAATTAACAGCGATAAAACCGTCACGATTCCGCTGTCGGCTCTGAATAATTCAACTGTCAGCATAATCGGCGACGGATACAAGTTAGCTCTTGCGAGTGACGTGACTGTTTCTAAAACAACGGCGCATTGGGACGGCATGACTTACAAATCAGAAAGCACCTCAGAAGGTTATTCCGTTGCCGGTAACAAAATCATCTACACGCCAGCGACAGCCGAGACCAATTTATTCACAATCTACGGCGTCAAGAATACTGAAGGTATTACGATTAACGGTACAACTGTTACAGTTCCAAAGTCGGCTCTCGGTACAAGTAATGTCACAATTAGCAACGGCTACACATTGGCTCTTGCAAGTGACGTTTCTGCTTCAAAAACGACGGCGCATTGGAGCGGCACAACCTACAAATCGGCGAGCGCAACAGGTGGTTATTCAATCGTCAACAATCAAATCGTCTACACGCCGACGACAGCTGAGACGGATTTATTTACAATTAACGGCGTAACCACAACCGACGGTATTACAATTAACGGCACAACAGTTACGGTTCCCAAGTCGGCTCTCGGTATCGGCGAAGTAACTATCAACAACGGCTACACATTATCTACTGGAAGCGGTATTACGCATTCAACTTCAATACCAGCTCATTTCAGCGGCACAACTTATAAATCGGAAAGTACCACTGAAGGTTACAATCTTGTCGATAATAAAATCACCTACACGCCAGCGAAAGTGGAGACCGATTTATTTACGATCAGCGGCGTCAAGTCAACCGACGGAATTACAGTCAACGGCATAACAGTTACAGTTCCTCAGTCGGCTCTTGGTACCAGCAATGTCACAATTAATAACGGCTACGCATTAGTTCTTGCGGGTGACGTAAGGCAAGCACAAGTAACGGCGGCTCACTTCGACGGCATGACTTACAAGTCGGCTAGTAACGTGGCGGGTTATTCTGTCGTCAACAATCAAATTGTCTACACGGCGGCAAAAGCGGAGACCGATTTATTTACAATTAACGGCGTCAAGAATACCGAAGGCATTACGGTTAAAGGAAAAACGGTTACGGTTCCGCTGTCAGCTCTCAATAATGCGAACGTTTCCATTAGCAACGGTTATTCGCTTGAAACCGGCTTAGACGTTGCCCAACCCAAAACGACAAAAGGCTGGAGCTTTAAGAATTCGGTCGCTACTTACGCCCAGACGAAGACAGCAGGTTACACCCTCGCCAAAGACGCCAAATCGATAACTTATTCAAAAGAAGTTGTCAAAGATTTAATCAAGGTCAATGGCGTTAAATCAGCTGACGGACTGTCACTTAAAGACAAAGTTGTCACAGTCTCGAAGGCGTCACTCGGCACTAAAAAAGTTACGATTAGTAAAGGGTATACTCTCGCATTCGGTATCGATGTTACTAAGCCGCAATCGGTAAAAGCAACTTGGTCGCACAAAGGTACTACTGCCACTTACAAAAGTTCTTCGAGCGTAGCGGGATATAAACTGGCGAAAAACGGTAGCTCAATCACTTATTCGACGGGAGCAGCCGCTTCGACGCTTGCGACAATTACAGGCATCAAAGCCGACGCTACTCCTACGGTTAAGGGCAACGTCATCACCCTGACGAAGGCTAATTTGAGTTCAAAGAAAGCTTCCGTCAACGGCAATGGCTATGAATTCAGCTTCGCGAAAGATAACTACGCCAAAGCCGAGATTAAGGG
>JAFZPB010000217.1 GCA_017552595.1 Muribaculaceae bacterium | reverse complement strand
GTGCAGTTTGACAAGTCAACCGACTTAAGCCCGTGAAATTGTAGAACGCATTGACGCCGATTGATTCAAGGGACGCAGGCAAGCTGATTGTCTTCAAATTCTGCCAAACATTATCAGCCGAAGCATTAAAGGTATGTTCGGCGATTGTCGTCACGTCCGAGTTCGACAGGTCAATAGTTTCCAAGCCGGTCAAGCTGGCGGTTGTAGCGGCGATAATGTTAGCACTGTTAATGGAAGTGACGCCTGCGCCGACGACGAGAGTTTTAATAAGCGGTGCCACATCTTTATCCCAGCGACCTGCCAAAGAGCCGATAGCGGGAAAATATCCCGTCGTCTCCGGAGAGGAGGAAGCTCTCGTCACCGTCACTATGTAAGTGCCTGTCTCGTTGGAGAAATTGCAATTCCAGAAGCCGCTTTCGTTTTCGCTCCGAGGATAAGACGACCAACTGAAATAGCAATACACGCCGCTTGAGGTGGTGCTTGTGACTGTGCTCCCGACGTTGTCGTAATTGATGGCGTGGTTTCTGTCCCGACGACTTGATACGACTTCGCCGCCCGTGACCATTCAACCGTCGATTGTTCCTTTGTTACTACCGACAAGCCCGCTGATTTCAGAATCGCCGCTGACGTGGTTGTTCGAGGCTGTACAATTCTTGACTGTGCCGCTATTGTAATTGTAGCCGACAAGTCCACCGACACTGGGATATATAGTTTTGAGGTCGTAATAATGACCGCTGACTGTGCTATTGGTGATGTGGCAGTTTTCTATGGTGTAGCCTGTGTTGCTGCCGACGAGTCCGCCGACGTCGCTATTACCCGAAATGTTTGCCTTGTCCAGCGTGAGATTTTTGATTGTTGGGGAAGTGTTGCTGGCACTGTTCACGACGCCGAATAGACCGACACTACTATGAGGGTACTCAATATACAAGTTGCTGATTGTGTGATTCTGTCCGTCAAACGAGCCGTTGAATATGTTAGATAATTCGCCGTTATCTTTACTGGCACCACCGATTGGCGTGAAGTTCTCGACGCCGCTCACGTCGATGTCCTGCGTGAGCTTGAACGTCAAGTTTTGAGTTCTGCCGCCGAGCTGATGTAATACGTGTTGCCGTCGTGCGAGAGACCGTTAAGGTCAGCGAAGCGTTGCAGGTCAAACGTAAAACCTTCCATAACAAAAATTTTGTTATGCATGATTGAAACCTCCTTTAAGTTTAATTGAATTGCATTTGAACTGTACAACGGTATCATCTCCAAATTTTTTCATAGCTATTAAATATTATACCACGTTGTCAAGTGTTTAGCTAAATCACTTTTTAAAAAATCCGTCCACTCTTTATCAGGGGCGCATATCTTCAACGTTTTACCATATTTGGGAATAAAAAAAGCAAAAAAATTAGCCCCGAACTAAATTGAGGCTTTTTTTCTTTGTGATTTTGTGAACTACTCGTAAGAGCTTCCTGAATCAACGAGGTTGCGCTATCGGTTTCAACTTGCGCAATTCAGCCCGGCTTATAGAAACGGGGGAATTCTTGCGTGATTAGGTTAAAACGGAGGAC
>JAFZPB010000216.1 GCA_017552595.1 Muribaculaceae bacterium | reverse complement strand
TATCCATAGCGTTTTGGGTCAAGGCTATTCCGCTTAACGACGTGTCGGTGTAGAGTCCGCTAATCAAGATTATAAATGCCGTGCATGAGCAGACGAGAAGCGTGTCGGTGAAAACGCCGAGCGACTGGACAAGACCTTGCTTAACGGGGTGGGTCACATCGGCGGTGGCCGCAGCGTTCGGTGCCGAACCTTCACCAGCCTCGTTGCTGAAAAGTCCACGCCGAATACCCATCATTATCGTCATTCCGATGGCACCGCCGGCGAATTGACCGAAGCCGAAAGCACTCTCAATAATAATTTTGAAAACGTGAGGAATTGCCGAATAGTTCATCACGATAATAACCAAAGCGAGAATGAAGTAACCAACGGCCATAATAGGCACAAGAATACTGCTGACGTTGGCAATTCGGTGGATTCCGCCGAAGACGATTATTAGCGCAATGGCGGCGATAATCAGTCCGACAGTTAGCGGGTCGATGCCGAAAGCCTCGCTCATAGCACCGCAGATGGCATTGCTCTGAATGGAATTATGCGACATTCCGAAAGTGACGGTAATCAAAACGGCAAAAAGACCCGCCATCCAGGGCTTGTGCATTCCGTGAAGTATATAATAAGCAGGACCGCCGATAAACGCGTCGGAAGCACGACGTTTAAATAGTTGTGCGAGAGTGGATTCGACGAATGCGGAAGCCGCCCCGATAATTGCTATCAACCACATCCAGAACACCGCCCCAGGGCCACCGATAGTTATCGCCGTCGCCACTCCCACGAGGTTGCCCGTACCGACTCGCGTCGCCACCGAAACCGCAAACGCCTGAAACGACGATATGTGATGTTTTTTATCGGTAGATGGCTTGGCGGTTGAATCAGCCAACAACCGAAACATTTCGCCAATCATTCTGAACTGCGCGAACCGGGTGCGGATGGTGAAATAAAATCCACAAAACACGAGTGCGGCAAGCAGAAAATAGGTCCAGAACGATTCAGTCAGAAATGAAACCGCCGAATTAAATGCGCCGTCGGGGGAGAAAATGGAAGACATAAAAGTTTAGAGAGGAGAGTTGAAAGTTTAGAGTTGAGAGTATTGTTTATGAAAAACAAAGAGGGCGTGTCAAGATTGAGTTGGCATGCCCTCATTGTTTAGGTTGGCGGTCAGGAATTAGTCGCGAATAGGATGATACTCTACGAATGCTTCCATAGCCTCGTAGGAGGCGAGACCGAGGCTGAAGTAGAGTTGAGCCGTCGCACGGTTGCGGTCTTCAGCGCGTTGCCAGAAGAGTCGGTCGTCGTCACCGAGGAATGGAGCGTTCTCCATCTGCGACTGGTGCTTGAGGATAGAATTACGTTTCGAGCGAAGTTCTTCAGGGCTGATGGGCACCGCCATTTCGATATGGTCGATTTCCCATTCCGCCCATGCGCCGCGGTACATCCAAATGCGGCAGTCCTTCATCCATTCTTCGTCCTTAAGTTCGTCGATTGCGGCGAAGACGGCATCGGTGCAGACGCGGTGCGTTCCGTGCGGGTCGGCAAGGTCACCAGCAACGAAAATCTGATGAGGCTTGACCGATTCGATAAGTTCGCGGACGATATTGACATCTTTTTCCGTGAGGTCGCCTTTCTTAATCGTTCCCGTTTCATAGAACGGCAGGCGGAGGAAATGGACGTTTTCGCGTTTGACGCCGACGTAGTTGCAGGCGATTCGGGCTTCGCATTGACGAATCTTAGTCTTCAACTCGCGGATGTCGGGAGAATCGACGTCGCCGGCCTGTTTTTGTGCGATGAAATCGGCAATTTCACGGCTCTTGGTGTTGTAGGTGTCGTTGTCGAAACCGAATTCCTTTTTAATGTAGTCCATAAGCATGACATAGCGATACATATCCTCGTCGCCCACGGCGATATTGCCGGAAGTTTCGTAAGCCACATGCACGTCGTGCTTTTGGTCAACAAGACGTTTGAGCGTGCCACCCATCGAAATAACGTCGTCGTCGGGGTGCGGGCTGAACACAATCACACGTTTGGGATAGGGTTTAGCGCGTTCGGGACGATAAGTGTCGTCGGCATTGGGTTTGCCGCCGGGCCAACCGGTGATGGTGTGTTGAAGGTCGTTGAATATCTTAATGTTCACATTGTAAGCCGAGCCATAGAGGGCAAGCAATTCGCCGAGTCCCCAGTCGTTATAATCCTTGTCGGTGAGTTTAAGAATCGGTTTGCCCGTTTTCTTGCAGAGCCAAACGATAGCGCGACGGGTGATTTTGTCGTTCCATTCGCAGGTAGTCACCTTCCACGGGTGGGAGATGCGTGTCAATTGTTCGGCGGCTGCGAGGTCGAGCACGAGTTTGGCATGGCTATGGTTCTGAAGGAACGATGCCGGGATGGTGGTGGTCACGTCGCCTTCAACAGTTTTCTTGACAAGGCGCGATGAGTTTTCGCCCCAAGCCATGCAAATCACGCGGCGGGCGGAAAGGAGATTGCTTATGCCGAGAGTGATGGCGGTGGTGGGAGCGTTTTCGCATTTATAGTCGTCGGCTATGCGGTGACGCGTTTCGCTGTCGATAAGCACGAGACGGCAAGCGCTGCTGCTTTGCGAGCCGGGCCCGTTGAACGCCAACGAACCAGCAGCGCCAATTTCGCAGAATGTCAAGTCGATGCCGCCACACGATTCGATAATGGCCTCATATTCGCGGCATTTGTGATAGACATCCTCCTTGTCGATATTAGTGTCGATGGTGTGGATGTTTTCGGGGGCTACGTTCACCTTGTCGAGGAACACTTCGCGAAGGCGATTGATTGTCGAAATGCCTTCGACCGTCTGCGGATAAAATTCGCTGACGTTGAAAACAATAACATTCTCGAAGTGGGCACGACCGCGATTATAGAGATCGATGAGTTGGGCATAAACGGGATGTGTGGAAATGCCCACGCCGAGAGCGAGAACGCATTTACCTTTGCGTGCCACTGTCTTGTCGATGAATGTGGCGATATCGTCTGCAAGGTAAGCGCTGCTTTCGACAGCCGATTCGAAAATTTTAGTGTAAATTTTTTCCTCACGGGTGAGGGTCGCTAATTCGATTTCCCCGACTGGCGCATAGTAGCGTTTGGGGATAAGATCAAGTTTGATTTGTGAACTTAAGTTAGTTTTCATGATGCTTTTTTTCTGTACCGCAAAGGTAAGAATAATTTACCTTTCGGCGAAATATATCGTAGTTATTTTGATTCGTCTTTTGTACGTGAACCGACAAGGGCGTAGAAGAGGAGATAGAGTAACATGCCGAATGTGAGCCAATAAGAGTGGAGATATGCGTGGCCTACGCCTTCTCCGGCGAGTGTGCTTTGGATAATGGTCATCACGCCGCCACCGCACACGAGGCACATAAACAATCCCGACGCCACCTGGGTGTATTTGCCCAATCCGCGAACCGAGAGGTTGAAGATTGCGCCCCACATTACAGAAGTGCAAAGACCGCAAAGCACGAGCATCAACACGGAAATCGGCAGTTCGGCAAACGTCAGATGGAATCCCGAAGCGTCGGATACGAACCCCGGCACTTTGACGAGAATAGAATCAGGCAACAGAATGGCGAGAGCAACAAAAACGAGCGCTATAGACGCGACCGTTGTCAGCATGGCGCGGCTCGACACTTTCCCGCCGATGGCACCGCCAGTAAGACGACCGAAGAGCATCATCAGCCAGTAAGCGCCGACGATTGCACCTGCCACCGACAACTGAATAGAAATGGCCGAATCCTTGTCGGTCAAGTATTGTTGCAGGAAGTTGGGTATGCCCACTTCAATGCCCACATAGAAGAAGATTGCGAGGCATCCGAGAAGGAAATTGCGATGACGCAGGGCCGGAAGGACCGAGATTTTTTCCTTGACTTTGCCAAGGTCGGGCGATTCGGGCAAGCGGGAGAAGTAAAGAACCAATCCGGCTATTGCGAAAATGCCCATTGCAAGGTAGAACACGGGGTTTGCCGCTGAAATCGACGATGCGGAATTGCCCATGAGAAGGCCAACGACGGCAGGAGCAAGTGTGGCTCCAAGCGAGTTGCACGAACCGCCGAACTGGATAAGTTGGTTGCCCTGCTTTTCGTTCTTACCGAGGGAGTTAAGCAACGGATTGACAACCGTGTTAAGCATACACATCGAGAATCCCGAGATGAAAGCGCCGATGATATAAACGGTGACCGCGGTCATGTCGGCGGCAATAAATCCCGACAAATAGGAAATCAACACGCCCGTAAAGCCGACGCCGACGGCGGCGAGAGCCGTAAAGCGGTAGCCGCGTTTTTGGAGGATGATGCCCGCGGGCAAACCCATAATGGCGTAGGCTATGAAATTGGCGAAAGTGGGCAACTGCGACATAAACGCCGAGCCTTTGGATTTCTCCATAATCACACTGCCGAGAGGATTTTGATAACCCGTCACGAACGCAATCATAAAGAATAGTGCGAACATAATGGCTATCGGCAGCGCATAACTTTTCTTTTCCGAATTTGTTGTCATGATATCAAGATTCTTTTTGTGTTTACGATTTTTTCAATTCGTGGTTGACACGATTTTTATATTTGAGATAGCGCGGGAGGAAACGGAAATGACGGAAAAGCGTCGGGAAGAAGCCGTAGTATCGGCTCATAATCGAGAACCGTTCACGTAGCGACGCGAAACGGTTGCTGGTGGTCATTCCCTCGTTGAGATAGTCGATGAGGATTTCATCCACAATCTGGTTGCGCTTCGATTTCTGCAAGCAGCGGATACACCATTCGTAGTCGGCGGAGAAGCGATAGCGGAGGTCGTATTGCCCCGCCACACGACGCAGAACGATAAACGCCTGATGGCAAACGACCATGCCCTCTTTGAAGGAGTCGAAAGTAAGATTGTCGGGGGCAGTCAAATGCCGGTCGGCGATACGTTGGCGATTGGAGTCGACGATTTGCGTTTGGCCATAGATTATGCCCGGAAAATCGTTGTCCATCGCCGCTTTGGCGATTTTATCGAGGGTTTCGGGAGTGTGGAATGTGTCGCCCGCATTTAGGAATATCAGATATTCACCACGTGCCACGGAAATCGCCTTGTTCATCGCATCGTAGAGGCCAGTGTCATAACTCGAGAAAATGCGGGCGTCGTCGATTGCCGCCGCTTGCGCAAGAGCGACAGTGTCGTCGGTCGACACACCGTCCATCAAGATGAACTCGTACAATTTACACGTCTGCTCCTCGATGCTTCGGAGTGTCGCGGGCAAAGTCTTCGCGGCATTGTAGGTGACAGTTATTATTGAAAATAGTGGAGCCATTTCGCGAAAGCGTTAGTTGGAAAGCACTTTAAGGACATCGACAAGAGTGTCGTCGATGGGCTTTTTAATCTTCACTGCTTTTGAGAACGGAACATATACGATTTCGTCGTTGCGAATACCAATCATCACGTTACGCTGGTCGTCAAGAATGGCCTCGATAGCGGCATACCCCATTCGCGAGGCGAGGATGCGGTCGTGGGCAGTGGGCGAGCCGCCGCGCTGCAAGTGACCGAGAATCGAAACACGCACGTCGTAGCCGGGGAATTCGTTCTTCACACGTTCGGCAAGACCGAGAGCGCCGCCCGTTTCTTTGCTTTCGGCAACAAGCACAATCGAGGAATTTTTGCTCTTGCGGAAACCATGGCTGATGAGTTCGGCAAGTTGGTCGAATTGTGTGGCCTTTTCGGGTATGATAGCAGCCTCGGCTCCGGCGGCAATAGCGCTGTTCAATGCGAGGAAGCCGGCCTCACGCCCCATAACCTCGATAAAGAACAGTCGTTCGTGGCTCGACGCCGTGTCGCGTATTTTGTCGACACACTGCATAATGGTGTTCAACGCCGTATCGTAGCCGATGGTGGTGTCGGTGCCGTAGAGGTCATTGTCGATAGTGCCTGGCAGGCCGATAATCGGCAAATTAAATTCGACAGCAAACTGGCGAGCACCCGAGAGCGAACCGTCGCCGCCTATCACAACGAGAGCGTCGATTTCATGCTTCTTGATGGTTTCGTACGCCTTTGCTCGACCTTCAGGGCTAAGAAATTCCTCACTACGAGCAGTTTTCAGAATGGTTCCACCCAATTGAATAATGTTGGAAACGCTTTTGTTTGTAAATTCCACGATTTCGTCGTCAATCAATCCGCGATAGCCGCGGTAGATAGCCATAACACGGAATCCGTTGAATTTTGCCGCACGAGTCACGGCACGAATTGCGGCATTCATCCCCGGAGCGTCGCCGCCCGAAGTCAAGATGCCTATTGTCTTTATATTTGTCATTTTAAAATATTTTTAACGTTAAAACCACTATATTTCGGTGATTATTTTAGGGTTTATTGCTTGCAAGTCTGCCACAAAACTTGCCTTGTCTTCAGGTGATAATATCAAAGTTTTTTTATCTGAGAACAAAATTGCTATTCTATCCAAAGACGCAGCAGGAGCAGATTCTATAGATTGTGTTTTGCATATTTTGACAATTTTTGCTATGCTGTAAGGTCCAAATTTAATAAACCCGCAATAGACTATAAGCAAAGACTCCTTGATAATATAACGAGTCCCTAATATGAAATATAATGGCAAGACAGCGGCACATATAGCCAAAATTGTCAACGCCCATGAAAACGCCAATATTATTATCGGTAGAAATGAACACAACACTACAGTCATTATAACCGCGAGAATCCACACATCAATTTTTGATTTATATATTTTAATCATTTTCCCACTCTATTGTCAAATTGTCAAGAGATTCAGTTTGCTTTTTAACATTGAGACAAATCGTTTGTTTCAACAATTTTGTATCTATCTTTTTCGCTTCTTCTACAAATAATTCTTTATACGTTTCAACAACTTCATTCACAGCATTCTTAAACGACTCATCGTCAATCGTATCAACGTTGTTCTCTGGAGACAGAATTCTCCAAACATCAAAATCTTGATTTAACCTAAGTCGACCGTTGCCGGTCACCTTTGTCTTTACTGCCGCCGCCGAAGTCAAGATGCCAATTGTCTTTATATTTGTCATAGGATATGCATTTAAGGGCGCAGAAACCGCACCTCACGTTTGACATTTCAAAGTTATAAAAAATCTGCCAATCGTCAAAGAAAAGCGAAAAAATTTGTCAGCACGAAAACTATTGGGCAGTATTATTCTGGCACATTAGAAAGCCATGAAAGATAATTGTCGGTTGTTATAACCACCGACTCTTTAACTGGATATGCTTTAAGAAACGACTCGGGGAAA
The DNA here is from genome assembly GCA_017552595.1 of Muribaculaceae bacterium. GTDB lineage: Bacteria > Bacteroidota > Bacteroidia > Bacteroidales > Muribaculaceae > RUG14106. The sequence goes on along the minus strand of JAFZPB010000216.1, from coordinate 755 downwards.
CGCACATTCGATTTTTTAGGATTCCATTTCACCTCAAAAGCGGTCATAACACCATCTTTTTCCTCTATATAATCAATCTCCTGTTGCGATTTCGTGCGCCAAAAAAAAGTATTGCAATGGTGATGACGATAGTGGTTGTATTTTATCCGCTCCGAAATGAAAAAGTTCTCCCACAACGCACCCACGTCGTTTCTCATATCAAGTTGCGCAAATTGCTGAATGACCGCATTTCGAATGCCATTGTCATAGAAATAGATTTTTTTTGATTTTTGCAATTCATTTCGCAAATTGCGACTCAAACCGTTAAGGCGGAATATTATAAAACACTTCTCCAATAAGTCGATATATCTCTCAACGGTTTTTGAATCAACTCCGACGGTCTTTGACAATTCATTGTAAGAGACCTCAGAACCTACTTGGAAGGCTATTGCCCTCAAAAGGCGGTCGAGAACGTCAGGTTTCCGTATATTATCGGTTGCGAATAAATCTTTATATAAATAACTGTCGGCAAGCATATTCAACAATTCACCGGCGTCGTGACGATGCATTAATATTTCGGGATACGACCCGTATATGAGACGCATCTCCAAAGTTTGCGCCACGCCCAAATACCCATCGGTTTGCAGTATCTCATTTGTCGAAATTGGGTAAAGCATATACTCGAATTTTCTGCCTGTTAAAGGTTCATTTAGACGGTTACGCAGTTCGAAAGCAGAAGAACCTGTGGCAATTACCTGGATGTCAGGAATGTTATC
>JAFZPB010000215.1 GCA_017552595.1 Muribaculaceae bacterium | reverse complement strand
GGAATAAGGCTCAAAATCAAACAATAAACGTTGATAGGCAATGGCTTCTTCTTCCATTCCCATCTCATTTGGTTTGTCAATTTTATATGACTTTTTGTTCATTAAATGTCTGTTTTCTCTTGAATTGCAAATTTACTTATTTTTCCTAAAAGATTTACTCTTGTTTAGAATTTTTTATCTCACTGCAAAGTAAAAAAATGAATGTGCAAGGATTCTGCACACCATAACTAAATTGTGTTAATTCTGTTTTTATAATTTAAGATTATCCTGCGAAAGCAGGCTTTTTGACGAGCTTGCTCGCACCTTTTTGAAATAAAAACAATAAGGACTTTAAGGGCCTTAAGGATGGTAAGGAGATTAAGGATGATTTACGAGCCTGTGGCTCGCAATACTTCGACAGACATTTATCTGTATGTCGTGAAGGTGGATTAATGTGCGTCGAGCCAGTTGGGTGCTGCGGCGTGGGAGGCTGTTAGGCGCACGTTGCCGTGGTAGGCATTTTCCATTTCCTCAACGACGATGTTTTGCACTGTGGTGAGTTCTGAGGGGAGAACGTCGAAGTTCAACTCGTCGTGAACTTGGAGTATCATGCGCGACGTGAGATTCTCTTGCTTAAATCGCCTGTAAATGGCAATCATAGCAATTTTGATGATGTCGGCGGCTGTGCCTTGAATAGGCGCATTGATGGCGTTTCGCTCGCTGAAAGCGCGAACTACCGCGTTGCGCGAGTTGATGTCGGGCAACATTCGTCGGCGTCCGAAGAGGGTGGTAACATATCCTTTTTCACGCGCTTGCGCTATGCTATTGTCGATAAAGTCACGCACTTGTGGGAAAGTTGCGAAATAGCCGTCGATGAGCATTTTGGCCTCGCTGCGAGGGATGGTCAGTCGTTCAGCGAGTCCGAAAGCCGATATGCCGTAGAGTATGCCGAAGTTTGCCGTTTTTGCTTTTCGCCGTTGGTCGGCACTTACTTCTTCCAGTGGTATATGATAGATTTTAGCGGCGGTTATTGCGTGGATGTCCTCGTTATGGCTAAAGGCATTGAGCATAGTTGCATCGTTGCTCAGGTCGGCGACGAGTCGCAGTTCGATTTGCGAGTAGTCGGCGCTGAAGAAGACGTTTCCGTCGGCTGGGATAAATGCACGTCGAATCTCGCGCCCCTCATCGTTACGCACGGGGATGTTCTGCAAGTTGGGATTGGTGCTTGAGAGTCGGCCGGTGGCAGTAACGGTTTGGTTGTAGGTGGTGTGTATGCGTCCTGTGCGCGGGTTGATGAGCAGCGGTAGGGCGTTGACATAGGTTGAGAGGAGTTTGCGAATGCCTCGCAGTTCGAGTATTTTGTCAACGAGCGGATGTCGGTCTCGGAGTTTGAGCAATATTTCCTCGGTAGTGGAGTACTGCCCCGTTTTGGTTTTCTTTGCCTTGCTGTCGATTTTGAGTCGGTCGAAGAGCACTTCGCCCACTTGCGCTGGCGATGCGGTGTTGAACTCCATGCCTGCGAGTTCGTGACATTCGCGCTCCAGGGCGTTCATCTTCTCGGTGAGCACTACCGAGTAGGCGTT
>JAFZPB010000214.1 GCA_017552595.1 Muribaculaceae bacterium | reverse complement strand
GTCGTCGCTACTACCATCAAGTTGGAGCCCGTCGAAGTGTCGATTGTCAACGCGCCGCCGGGTGCTTGCTTTAAAGCTTGCCAACCTTTGCTGAGGTCGCTGACCGTTACCGATTTGTTTACGTCTTTGATTAGATCGCCGTTCATCAAGCCGATTGAAGTCATGGTGTAAGTTGTATCGTCAACAGTGAAGGCGTCTTTAGAATCCAACGCGCCAATCGTTACTGTGTTGCCAGACACTGCAACCGTTATCGTGCCCGCCGTCGACGTGATACTATCCGAAGGCGTCGTGACCGCGCTGTCTTTATTTAGCGTGACCGTGCCGCCCGTCAGTGTTACTTTTTCTTTCGTCGTCTCCAACGTCAAAGCATTCTGCGCGTTGAACGGCTTATCGTTGACGGTGTAGGTGCCAGTCGAAGTCGTGACTGTCGTATCAATCGTCGTCATGAAATTTCTAACCGCTGTGCCGAGTTTAACGGATTGCAATTCTTCCACGCCAGAGCCGCCGTCGCTCAATGAATAACCGTTAGCATCGGTATAGCTCAACGTCGCTATCGGCTTCGTCGGGTCGGGTTCGCCGTCAGTCAAGCCTACCACCAACGCCGTGTAATTGTCATTGCCCAGTTTCGTGGTGAGGTCGAGTTCGCCGTTTTCGTCAACATTTAAGACCGCGCCCATTACTGCATCGTCTATGGTGAAGGTCGTTTTATCGTCCGAAACGCCTTCTTTTACGATTTGCTTGTTCGCTGCGTTATAGAGCCCAACCGCCGTCATTTCATAAGTCGTATTGTCGACGGTGAACTTATCGCCAGTGTTGAGCGCACCGACTAACACCTTGCCAGCGTCGTTAATGCCGATTGTCATTGTGCCGCTCGTCGCCGTGACTTGATAAGTTTTCGCGGTAACGGGAACATCTTGCGCCGCCTCTATCGTGCCAGACGCCAAGTTAATTGCTGTGGCATTGTTAATGGCTACTGTGCTTGCCATTGCGTCTACAGTGAAGTCTTTGGTAGCCTTAGCGGTTAAGGTCACTTCGCCCGCTGTTATTGTTACGTCCGAACAACCTTTGTCCAGTGTCGCCTTGACGCCGCTTAGTGTTATGCTCGTCAACTTGCTACCGTCTTGCGTGAATTTGTATTCGTTCCCGCTCTTTGTCAGTTGCCCATACTTAACAGCTTTAGTCGGGTCGCCTGTCGTCGCTACTACCATCAAGTTGGAGCCCGTCGAAGTGTCGATTGTCAACGCGCCGCTCGGTGCCTGCTTTAAAGCTTGCCAACCGTTACTAAGGTCAGCTATCGTTACAGAGTTTTCAATTTCCTTGACGCGGTCGCTATTGATAAGCCCGATTGAAGTCATCGTGTAGCTCGTTTCGCCTACGCTGAACACTTCGCCCGCCTTCAAATCGCCTATCGTTACGGTGTTACCCGACACTGCAACCGTTACCGTGCCAGTCGTCGCGGTAATTATGCCACTTCCAGTTGCAACTTCTTCCGTCTGATTGAGTGTGACCGTGCCGCCTGTGAGCGTCGCGCTATTTTCTGCCGTTTCTATCGACAAAACCGTTTTACCTGCGAAATTCTTCCCGTTGACGGTGTACGTGCCAACCGCAGTCGTATCTACCGTAGTTCCTATCGCGGTGCTGAAGTTTCTAATCGCCGTGCCCAGCTTGACAGATTTAAGCTCCGATAAAGCACTGTCGGCCTTGTCCAAAACGTAACCGTCGCTGTCTGTATAAGTCAACGTTGCGATTGGTTTAGTCGGATCCGCCGCGCCGTCTGTCAAGCCAACTACCAACGCTGTATAGCCGTCTTCGTTTGGCTTCTTCGTGAGGTCGAGTGCGCCTTTCTCATCAACGCTCAAGACCGCGCCCGTTGCCGCGTCATCTACCGTGAACGTCGTCATATCATCGGATAAGCCTGCCGTCACGATTTTTTTGTTCGCTGCGTCGTAGAGTCCCGCCGTCGTCATCTCATAAGTCGTATTGTTTACGGTGAACTTATCGCCAGTGTTGAGCGCACCGACTAACACCTTGCCAGCGTCGTTAATGCCGATAGTCATTACGCCGCTCGTCGCCGTGACCTTGTAAGCTTTCGCGTTGACGGGAACATCTTGCTCCGCTTGTATCGTGCCAGAACTCAAGCTTATCTTCTCGACGTTGCTTAGCATTAACGGGCTTGTCGTCGCGTCGACTGTAAAATCTTCAGTCGCCGTTACTGTCAATGTCGTATCGCCAAAACTTATCGTCGCGCCCGCGCAGGCTTTATCCAGATTAACCTTCACGCCGTCCAACGTTATCGCCGTAAGCTTATCGCTGCCCGTTTGCGTGAATTTGTATTCGTTACCCGATTTGGTCAGCGTGCCGTATTTGATAGCTCTGTTCGGTTTGCTCATATCAACAACGATTGAATCCTTTGCCGTCCTCGCGTCGATAGTCAATACGCCGCTAGGAGCCTGTTTGACAGTTTGCC
>JAFZPB010000213.1 GCA_017552595.1 Muribaculaceae bacterium | reverse complement strand
CAAACCATAGGAATCATTTTCCTTGTTGGGCGGGGTTGTTGCCGGTGGAGGCTGCTTTCGAGCCGCCTACTACGTCATCGTTTTCGATTGTCGTGGCGGCTTTCTTGACATTAACGGTTGTCGAGCCGAAGCGCCATGTGGCAGAAATTTCGAATGCACGTCCGGACATACTCATACGGCTTTCGCCCAAATAGTCACCGCGAACATTATATGTGGTAAAGGTGAACATTCTATGCGCGAACGGGTTGCGGGCATCGAATTTGACAGTCAGACGGTCATCCTTGAGGAATGAACGTTGCAGACCTATCATGTGGAAGAAGAAATGGCCCTGACGGGTATAGAGACTCGTGGCGCCGCCGCCGAAGCAACCTAAATTCAAAGTTCCCTTGATTTTAAGGGGCAATTCTTGGTTGAACTGGGTAAATACGTTGAATCCATCCCAGCGACGAAGTTTGATGCCGAGTACGTCGGAGGAGTATCCAGTGCTGGAATAGTTTGCATTGAGCATAAGGCTCGTCTTTTGTGATAACATCCATTGGATGAAAGCGTTAAGACTGTACGTCCGCTCGCTAACCACATTTCCGTAAGTTTTGACCATGCGATTATCCACAACTGATGTCACTTCGCCGATTTGATTGTTGGAGAACCTGTGTGAAGGTTCAATGTTGAAGACGAGTTTTGGGCTGATGTGCATAAACGTACCCGTTACTGAATAGTTACGCGAACTACCAAGATGAGAATTACCGAAAGTAATCGTTGAAGGAGTTTCAATGACAGCCGGATTTAAGTAACTGATACCCGGCCGATTAATACGGGTAGCGAAGGCCAACTTTAGGCTGTTAGCGGGCGAGATCTGATAGTTAATGCTTGCCGACGGCACCAAATCGTTCAAGTGGCTATCATAGTCGGCTTGACTTCCATCGGGATATTTGGCGTCGAGGATACTATATTCGTAACGAAGTCCTGCACGAGCGCTCCATTTATCCTTATGATATGCCAAACTTCCGTAAACGGCAGCCACGCGAGTAGTGTGTTCAAAACGTGAATCTACGTTTCCCTCTTCGAATCCCACATAGTCAAGTGTCGTGTGGCTCTTATTGAGGCGATTGATATATTTCGCACCAGTCTCAAATTTGAACACTTTGGCAAACGGACGAGTCCAATCAAATTGGAAAGTATGCTCCAGGAATTTTTCGTCACCGTTTTGGGTATAAGCCGAATAAAGATAAGGCCATGAATAAGTTTCTTCATAATCAGTTTCAGTATCGTTGGTGCTGTGGGTGGTTGAAAGCATATAACTGAGCGTCAAAGTTTCGCCCTCGAGTGCTGTCCTGTGCTCATAGTCGGCACGGCCATTGAAACTCGAATATTTCGTCGAAGGGGTGTTGAACTTGCCGTCGTAGCCATAGATGAGTTGGTTGGCAGCGTTGGTCAAACCACCATAAATTGAAGCGTTTGCCGAATAATCAACAAAGTATCCACCGAACGACATCGATAAAAGGTCACGTTGGGTGAAATTGTAACTGGCTGCGAGATTTAGAAAATGGACATCCACTTTCGCACGCGCCTTCGAACCAGTAGTGTTAGTATTGCCCGATTCGACGTAGTTCATTGTTGATTCTTGGTTTTGGCGGACTCCGTGAGTGTTAGCATGGGTGTAACCGTAGTTAATCGACGTTGCCACTTTTCCGATATTCGAACTCAGATAGACATTTGCGTTGACATCGGCATAGTTGTCGATGCCCGCGCCTAACGTGCCACTCGGACCAGCCTTTGCAACCTGAGAAGCGTCATCTGTGACAATGTTAAGGATTGCCCCGACACCTTCTGCATCGTATTTCGCGCCAGGTTCAGTGATTACTTCAACACGCTTAACGGCCGATGCCGGGATGGCCTTGAACACATACTTATAATTCTGCGCCATCGCAGGTTCGGGATGTCCGTTGTGATAGATAACGAAATTCGACGAACCGTTCACCATTATCTCGTCCTGTCCGTTGACACTTACCATCGGCACTTTTTTGAGCATATCAAGGAGAGTTTTTGTCTCGTTGTCCTTATCGGCCTGAACATCGTAACTGATTCGGTCAATCTCGTTTTTAACCAACGGTTTTTGAGCCACGACCTCAACCTGCATAAGGTCCATTTTACGCTCCATTTCAGCGATAAATAGACTGTCGGCTGTGGCGGAGTCTAATTTTTCCGATTCAACTTTTGTCACCGGAGTGTCGGATTTGGTCACTGAAGTTTGGGCGACACTTACCGAACATATCATTACCGACAAAATAGCCGGCACAAACAATTTGCCTGAGGAGGATTTTCTGATTTTAAGTTTCATATCTTCTAAATTTTAGTCTTTTCTTTATAGACGTTCTGAGCAACTAAAAAGTTTCAACAAGTTGTAAATAAAAAGAATTATTTTTGGTGTACTATTGTAATATTACACTGCAAAATTACACACATTTTACGAATCTGAAAAATTTTTCACAAAAATTCCAAAAAAAATATGAGTTTTTTAGAGCAACGTCAGAATTGGAAATAGATGAACGGCTGTAGTTCAGCGGTAATAAACTGATAGACGACGAACACTGCCACCACGCAAGCCCCTATTATCACAGGAATGGGCAACGATGCAAACGATAGGCGATAGCGACGTTTGAAACGGTCGGGCAACCAATGGATTATCATTCCTAAAATAATAAGAATGAACACCGATTTGTATTCCGTTATAATATTGGGAATAACATCGAGATTCCAAGCCGAACCGATTTGGTTGACCATATTTTTTGCGGTTTCCCATGCCACCTTGTTGGCCGTCGCGGGGTCAAGATTAGAGCCCGAACGGAAGAACAATCGGGTGAAAGTGATGAAGACGAACGTCTGGGCGATTGCCCAAGTCGATGCCACATGTGAAAACGGGCGTTTGCCTCCGATTTTGTGATAGACATAGCGCACCACCGAGCCGACTGCCACAACCGACATCCACACAAACAGCAAATTGAACACAGGCGCATGAGTGGCAAGCACACAGGTGAGCAAAAGAGCGAGTGTTGCAGTCAAAAGCATCAGACGACGTTCCCATGGCATATCTTTCCAATACAGATAAATAAGCATGCCGACGCCGTTCAATCCGCCCCAAATCATAAAGTTCCAACTGGCACCGTGCCAGATACCGCCAAGCAACATTGTAATAAATCGGTTGAGATTGGCGATAATTTTCTTTTTGCGGTCGGGGAAGAGGCTCGCAGAGTAGATTACAACGGCTGCGATTCCGAGAATGATGAATGTCGCCCAAAGACTGCCGGTCAGAATCAACGCGATAAGCGAGATGAGAATAATCCAGAAATATGTTCCGAATGTGGCATTGCGGTTGCCACCGAGAGGTATATATAAATACGTTTGCAACCATTTCGACAGTGAAATGTGCCAGCGTTTCCAGAAGTTCGACGCGTTTTGGGCTTTATACGGCGAATTGAAGTTGGTGGGGAGATAGAATCCCATAAGCATAGCAAGGCCGATAGCGATGTCGGTATATCCCGAGAAGTCGGCATACACTTGCAAAGAATACCCAAAGAGAGCGGCAAAGTTCTCAAATCCGGTGAACAACAGCGGGTTGTCGAACACGCGGTCGATAAAATTAACGGCAATATAATCGCTGAGAACAATTTTCTTAATCAAGCCGTTGAGAATCCAGAAAACGGCGATGCCGAACTGACGGCGGGAAAGGAAAAATTTCTTGTAAAGTTGTGGAATAAACTCGCTTGCCCGGACAATAGGGCCTGCCACCAGTTGAGGGAAGAACGTGACGTAGAAACCGAAGTCGAGCATATTCGTCACGGGCTTGATTTTGCCCTTATAGACATCCATCGTGTAGGAAATCACCTGGAAGGTGAAGAATGAGATGCCCACGGGAAGCACAATCTGGTCGACACGGAACATCGTGCTGCCAGTTAAGGTGTTGCCGATAGCAGCAAACATGTCATATACTTCCAAATGAGTGCCGAACAGGTTGTTGACCATATCGGTGAGGAAGTAGGCATATTTGAAGTAGCAAAGCAGGAAAAGGTCGATAGTGACACTCGTTATAAGCCATATCCGCTTTCGAATTTCCGTTGTGGAACTGTGTATTCGCTTGGCTATGAAAAAGTCGGAACAAGTGACGAAAATCAAGATAAGGACGAACAACCCGCTGGTTTTATAGTAGAACAGAAGGCTGACGAAAAAGAGATAGGCGTTTCGCATGTGGCGTCGCGACGCTATGCGACTGAAAATAGCATAGACGATAGCAAAAAATGCCCAAAAGTAGAACTGCGTGAACAGCAACGGGGAATTTTCGTCGAATGCGAATACGCGGTATAGAAACGAGCCTATTAGGGAAAAATCCATTATTAAAGGTGCAACTTACTGATTCATATATTCTTTCATTATCGCATTAAAGAGGAGGTCGCCGAGAAGTTGGTAGCCGAGACGGGTAAAGTGGATGCGGTCGGACTGCATCAGTCCAAGCGAACGCCACCTCGTCGACGAACCCAATCCGCCCATTATTTCATAGACATTCCAAATGCAGCCGTTATATTCGATGGCAAGGTTACGAAAAGCCTCATCCACCGCTTCTGCGTTCACATTGGCGGAACCTTTGCGATAAGTGTCATTGTTAGTGATAAAAATGTGAAGGCAGTCAGGCGAAACACTATTCACTTTATTGATTAGTTTTCGATAGTTTCGCATGAACACCTCTTCATCGAATTTGCTCGAAGGCACTGCCGCATCATTGATGCCGATTGCCCAAAGAGCCACGTCGGGCTTTATCAAAGCCAAGTCTCGCTCAAGGTCTTTACAACGAAGCCACGAGCCTGCCGCCGCACCGTTTATTCCAGATGAATAGTAACTGATACCTGGAGCCGTGTTGATGGGCTCGACGCCTGTCAGAGTGAATCTCTCTCCACGCTGCAGTCCGAAGAAGACTGTAATGGAATCGTTATATTCCCTATAGTCGAAAGTGTACGTGTCATTTTCGGCGTCATGAGTGGGATACGCCACACGTCCCTTGCGGTCGACGGTCCACATTTCCACCTCATCGGAGGCATAGCCCAAAATTCTCAATCGGTTGAATCTCCACGTGGGGAATTTACCCACATTGAGGTTGAGAGTAATTGATGACAATGTGTCGGATGTTTGGGCGGCAATTCCTGTAAGTCCAAGACGATAAGAAAGATTGCGGCTGATGTTTCGTTCTGTGTTCCAATGACCGGTATAGGTCATGTGGTAATTATGGTCGTAGTTTGTACGAGCCATGGCGAAAGGGAAAAGCATTCCACGATTTCCTACAATATCAGGGACAAGTGTGGAAAAATTGCATCGTACTCGATGCGAGAACATATCACCCTGAACGTGCGAACCGCCCACGTGCCATAACGTCACATGCCCTTCGTGGCGGGTCAAAAGTCGGTCGAGTTTACTGAAAAATATCTCCAAGTTTTCCTTGTCAAATGGGAACTCCAACACGTTTTGTTCCAAATCGACGCAAGGATTGGAGTCGTTCTCAAAAATAATCCTGCGGAACGGCTCCGATGTGCCCCGACCGTAAATGCGGTCGAAAATGCGCTGTCGGTTTATGCCTTGCACCGCCGACAGGCCAAGTATTATCAATAAAAAGGCAAATATTGTTTTTTTCATAATTCAGAATATCATTTTTTGACTATTTTGGCAGCGGCTTCAGCCTGCTTGATGCTGTCGGCTCGAAGGTATTTGTCAACGTCGATGGGCGTCGTACGCCACTTGTAATAGTCGTAGTAGTGCATCAGGGCATCGGAGAGTTGCTGAGCCACTTTTTCTGCGCCTTTTTTGGTAAAGTGGATTCGGTCGGGCCCGGCAAGGTTTTCGCTAACCCACTTCGACATCGAATTTTGACCTCCCATCACACCATAGATGTCCCAATAAGCCGCACCGTTCTCGTTAGCCACTTTCTTGATGGCCTCAACTACTTGCGGAAGAACGGGATAAGTTGCCCATGAACCACTTTTGCGGGTTGCCATATCCGACGGGCCGACAAATAGAATTTTCGACTTCGGAGAAATTTCGTGGAGATAGGCAATCTGTTTGCCGAGGTTTGCGACATAGTTTTCGAGTGACGCGCCCTCTTTGATATAGGGCATGACGTTGCCGCCGTACTGCATGATAATCAGTCCGACGTTGCATGCCGAATAGTGTTCACGGAGGTTGTCGGCATTTATGGTGCGGAAAATCGTACCAGAACAGCCACGCATCGGAATGTTATCTACCGAAACACCGTTGTCGCCATCAACAAGGACTCCGTATAAAGTCCCCGAACCGCTGACCGAAACCGATGCGTCAGTTGTGGCAGGAAAAACTATAGTTGCACGCGAAGCCTTTCCGGGAGAGTTGACACTTGCACTCTTTCCACAAGCGGAAATACTGAAATTGCCTCGCCCCATGACTGTGAAACGGGTGAAATCATGGCTGTGGGCATAAGCATCGGCCTTTGTGGTTGCCACCCTAAGAGTCACGCCGCCACCGAGTGGCGATGCCATAGCCGCCATGCCGTAGTTGTCACCTGAGCCCTTCATATCGGGAGTGCCGTAGGCATGGGTTGTGTTCGGAACAGGCGACACGGAAGTGGTCGAAGTGTAAGTGCCGACGTTCTTAAATGGCACATAGCCGATACCGCTGCCACCGAAACGTGATTGTAGCGTCTCGCGAAGCGTGCATGAGA
>JAFZPB010000212.1 GCA_017552595.1 Muribaculaceae bacterium | reverse complement strand
TCTCCGCGGTCGAGAAGCGGTCGGTTGAGGGCATTATAAACACCGATAGAGCCAGTATTAATTACCATGTCGGCAGGCTCGCCCATGTCGATAATCCGCTGGCGGTAGGCTTCGGTCGATGTCAGATGGAGCGAGGCGAGCGATGTGATGGCATTGCGGATGGAATTGTCGATTGCGCCTTCGGTGACTTCGCCGCCGTGAAGGTGGACAATCGGGATGCGCATAACGACTGCGGCCGAAGCGACGGCGAGCATTTCGAAACGGTCGCCGAGCAACACCACCATATCAGGTTTCAATCGGTCGAAAACGGGAGCGATTTCCTTGAGGCATCTGCCCATCGCCTGCGCCGTGGAGAGCGGTGAATCGATGTCGGCATCGTCGTCGAAAATCTTCACGCTGCCGTCGATGTCGAATCCGTCAGCCTTGATTTCATCGACTGTCATGCCGAAACGGGGCATAAGGTGCATATTCGTGGCGACAATCTGCAGGTCGACATCGTCGCGACTGCGCAGTGCGGCGGCTATTGGTGAGAGAAGTCCCCAATCGGCGCGTGTGCCAGTGACGATACAAATTTTGCGTTTCATCCGAAATCAGTCAAATTAAACAGTTGCGATGAGATATGCCATATAGCCCACATAAATGAGCGTCAGAATTGCTCCCTCAGGGCGTGAGAACGTGCGTTCTTTGTAGAATTGTCCGAACAGCCAGAACAGCAGCGACGCCACGAGAAGCACGGAGATGTCGATGACGCCGATTCCGCCGAGTCGCAAGGGGCTGACCGTGGCGCTGACGCCCAAGACAAAGAATACGTTGAAAAGACAACTGCCGACGACATTTCCGATGGCGATACCTTGACGACCTTTCAGAGCGGCGACGACCGATGTGGCAAGTTCGGGCAACGATGTACCTAAAGCCACGATTGTCAGACCTATAATAGCCTCCGACACTCCGAGACTGACGGCAATGCCTGAAGCTCCGTCAACGAAAATTTCTCCGCCGAGGATAAGCCCGGCAAGACCGCCTACGATATAAAGTGCCGATTTCCATGCCGACATAGTTTCCGCATTGTCATCGGCTGGGGCAGTTTCGGGCTCAGGCGAAGATGTTTTTGAGAAGGTGTATCGCACGAAAATGCCGAAAAAGAGCAACAGCATCAATGCCTCGGTGCGGCTGATGACATCTTCCCTGCCGCCGTCAATCAGTGAGTCAAGCCCGATAAAAGCAAGAGCCAACGACGAAATGATGACCAGTGGGATTTCATTCGTCAGGATGGAGCGTTCCACCTTAATGGGCCTCACAAGCGAAGTGATACCGACGATGACCAAAATGTTGAAGATGTTGCTTCCCACCACGTTGCCCACCGCCAGTTCGGCGCTGCCATTGATAGCGGATATTAGGCTGATGATGAGTTCGGGAGCGGATGTGCCGAAAGCGACGATTGTCAGACCGATAACCAAATCGGAAATGCCCATTCGTCGGGCTGCGGCGGCTGAGCCGTCAACAAGAATATTTGCCCCGAAAAGAATCAAGGCAAGGCCTATTATGAAAAATAAAATATCGAAAAACATGACGAATAACGACTCTGATTCAAAAAAAATCAAAATAACTTTGCAAATTTAGCGAAATTCTTGCTGAAAAACACTACATTTGCAAAAGAAAACATATCTAACTTGCATTGAGTCCCGACATAAATGTCTTTTTTGGCTAAAGAATCACAGAATGTAGAGTATAAACTCCAATGGCGCGATGATTATATCCGTTGGATTTGTGGTTTCGCAAATGCCAACGGAGGCAAAATCTATATTGGAGTTGACGATAATGGTTTAGTCAAAGGAGTGAACAACGCTTCAAAATTGATGGAAGACATTCCCAACAAAGTTAGAGATTTAATAGGAGTTGTTGTTGATGTTAATTTGTATGAGGATGATGGGAAACAATATTTGGAGATTGTAACCGAACCATATTCACATCCCATTAGTTACAAAGGCGAATACCATTATAGAAGCGGAAGTACCAAGCAAGAACTTAGAGGTGCAGCACTTGACCAATTTATTTTGAAAAAAAATGGCAAGACTTGGGATAGTGTCCCGGTCAATGACTTAACTGTTGAAGAATTAGACATACCATCAATAAATTTGTTCAAAAACAGTGCTGTTAGGAGCCAAAGAATTAGCCAAGATATCCTCGTATGCGACACGGCAGAACTACTGTCTAAATTGCACCTTTTTGATGGGAACAAATTAAAACGTGCTGCAGTTTTGTCGTTTTATTCCGATCCGGAAAGATTTGTAACAGGTGCATTTGTCAAGATTGGATATTTTACGTCGGATGACAATTTACTGTTTCAAGATGAAATACATGGGAGTTTGTTTAAGCAGGTTCATACTGCCATTGACTTATTGTCCACAAAATATTTGAAATCCGCAATTACATATGATGGATTACAAAGAGTTGACGAACTTCCTTTGCCTTTAAGCGCTTTGCGAGAAGGTTTGATGAATGCAGTCGTCCACAAAAATTACGGAGGGCATATTCCCATTCAAATAAGCGTATACCCCACAAAATTAATGATTTGGAATCCAGCTGTTTTGCCGCAGAGATGGACTATTGAATCTCTTTTGACAAAACATGCGAGTGTCCCATATAATTCAGAGCTTGCAAATGTCTTTTTCCGAGCAGGGGAGATAGAAGCGTGGGGAAGAGGAATAGAGCGTATTTTTTCTGATTGCAAACAATATGGAAATAAAAGTCCTGAATGGAAATTTGATGGGACAGGCTTATGGACAGTATTTCATATAAAAACTGACCATAAAACTGACCATAAAACTGACCATAAGGAAACAATGCGTCTGTCAATCGCCCAAAGGGAAATATTGAACTTGTTGGCTTCTAATCCGTCATTGACGCAAAAAGAGCTTGTCAAAGAAGTGGGCATTTCTTTAAGCGGCATTAAATATAATCTGTCACAACTTGTAAAATATGGACTCTTAACTCGTATGGGCGGGAAGAAGTCGGGACATTGGGTCGTGACTGATAGACAGAATTAGATTTTGAGATATCATAAAAATGACCTAACTTTGCTATAGGAATTTATAATTTGCAAAATAAAACCATAAAAAGCATAAGAAAATGAAACTTAACGGAAGAAGACAAAGTACGAATGTTGAAGACCGGCGCGGACAAGGCGGCGGCATCGGCCTCGGATCTATCGGAATTGGCGGCGGTGTGATTGGAATCATCATTGCCGTAGTGATAATGTTTATGGGTGGCGACCCGTCGGCTGTTATCGGCGAAGGCGGGCTCGGCAGCGTAATTCAAGGCGGCGGCACAGAACAACAAGGCGAATACAAGCCAACGGCCGAAGAGGAAGAACTGGCGGTGTTCTCAAAGCAGATTCTCGCCGGTACGGAGGACGTTTGGACGAAACTTTTCGCTGAAATGGGCCGCACCTACGAGCCCCCGAAATTGGTCCTTTTCACGAATTCTGTTCAGTCGGGCTGTGGCGGTGCTTCATCGCAGATGGGTCCGTTCTACTGCTCAGCCGACAAATGCGTTTATATCGACCTCTCGTTTTTCTCCGATATGAAAAAGACCATCGGCGCTGACGGCGACTTCGCTTACGCATACGTTATCGCCCACGAGGTGGGTCACCACGTGCAGAACCTGCTCGGCACGCTTTCCGACGCCCACAGCCGCATGAGCCGCGTGTCGCAGAAAGAATCGAACCAACTCAGTGTGCGCCTCGAACTGCAGGCCGACTATTTCGCTGGCGTATGGGCTCACCACGACAACAAGATGTTCGGTTCGCTTGAAGAAGGTGACATCGAAGAAGGTCTGACCGTGGCGTCGAAAATCGGCGACGACTACCTTCAGAAGAAAGCGCAAGGCTACGAAGTGCCCGACGCTTTCAACCACGGCCGTTCCGAACAGCGTGTGAAATGGCTCAAACGCG
>JAFZPB010000211.1 GCA_017552595.1 Muribaculaceae bacterium | reverse complement strand
TTCGAATCCTCGGATTCTCAACCCGCCATTTCGCCAAAATATGTGCCTGAAAGCGGTGCGTGCGCCTATTGGGCGATGCCTGTCAACGGAAAAACCTCGCTCGTCAAATCGTCGCGACTCACCGACGGGTCGTGGGAAGAACCTGAACAACTGGGCGACAACCTAAACGAAGGGGGCGATGCGGCATTCCCCTACCTGCTTTCCGACGGCGTGACGCTATATTTCGCCAACAACGGAGAGAACTCCATCGGCGGCTACGACATCTTCATCTCGCGCAAAGACGAGGGTAAATTCCTCAACCCGCAAAACCTCGGAATGCCCTATAATTCAATCTACGACGACTATCTGCTGGCAATCGACGAATCGACCGGCGTTGGTTGGTGGGCCACCGACCGCAACCGTCTCGGCGACAAAATCACCATCTACAAGTTCTTGCCAGCGGATGTGCGCACAAACTATTCCGCCGACGAGGAAGGCGTGGCCGACCGCGCCCTCGCACGGAATTTCCGCGTCACATGGCCCGAAGGCGCCGACTACACGGCACTTCTCGCCAAAATCGCCACCCTGCCCGAAACCGACGCCGCTACCGTAAAGCCGCAGTTCCGTTTCGCTTTGCCCGGGGGAAAAGTGCTCACAAGAATCGACGAGTTCGATAGCCCCGACGCTCGACGGATGATGGGCGATTACCTCGACGCTCTCGCCGACGTGGAGTCGGATAAAGCGCGCCTCGCCTCACTTCGCAAAGCCTACTCCAAGGGCGATAAATCAGTCGGCGACCAAATTTTGAAAATAGAGAAAATTCTGAAAATCAAACGTTTTGCCGTCAAGGAAATGGCAAACGAGATTGTCAGAACAGAATCAAACTATAGCAAGAAATGACTAGTTTTCTTATCGCTTTAGCCGTGCTAATCGTCGGCTATTTTATCTATGGATACATCGTCGACCGCATAATCGCCACCGACGCGAAACAACCTATGCCAGCCTACACGATGCGCGACAACGTGGATTTTGTACCGATGGCAACGTGGAAAGTGTTTCTTATCCAATTCCTCAACATCGCCGGTCTTGGTCCGATTTTCGGTGCGATTATGGGTATCATGTTCGGTCCGGCGGCGTTCCTGTGGATTGTGTTCGGTACGATTTTTGGCGGTGCTGTCCACGATTTCCTTTCGGGTGTGATTTCAATACGCATGAACGGCGCGTCGCTACCCGAAATCATCGGAAGCGAACTCGGCCGCACAGTCAAGCAGGTGATGCGCGTGTTCTCAATCCTGCTCCTAATCCTTGTGGGCGCAAATTTCGTAGTGAATCCAGCGGCTATTATCGCAAACTTGTTCGACCCCACAACAGGCTCAATATTCACCAATCCGCTTTTCTGGGTGGGCCTGATATTCATCTATTATATTCTTGCAACACTGCTGCCGATTGATAAACTTATCGGCCAACTCTATCCGTTATTCGGTTTTGCGTTGCTGTTTATGGCACTGGGAATCATGGGGTATATGATTTTCGGCGACGTCACTATTCCCGACGGATTCGCCGACGGCCTCTACAACCGCCACCCGAAAGGCGATTCGATGCCGATTTTCCCGATGATGTTCGTGTCAATAGCCTGCGGAGCCATTTCAGGTTTCCACGCCACTCAGTCGCCTATGATGGCACGCTGCCTTAAAAACGAGAAACTCGCCCGCCCGATTTTCTTCGGAGCAATGGTGGCGGAAGGCATCGTGGCTCTTATTTGGGCAGCCGCAACAATCGCTTTCATAGGCAGTTACGACGCTATTGGCGATTTCAAACCCGCAGTTCTTGTGAATGATGTTTCGAAATCGTGGCTTGGCACCTTCGGCGGCATTCTCGCCATTCTCGGTGTCGTGGCAGCCCCCATCACCACCGGCGACACTGCACTCCGCAGTGCACGACTTATCGCCGCCGACATTTTCCACATCAAGCAGAACAAAATCGTCAAGCGGCTTATGGTTTCGCTCCCGATTTTCATCGTGACTTTCCTCTTCCTTCTTATTGACTACAGCGCTCTGTGGCGTTATTTCGCATGGTCGAATCAAACACTCGCGGTGTTCACTCTGATGGCTATTTCGGCATATCTCGCACGTCACCGACGCAATTACATTGTGGCGCTTATTCCCGCCTTGTTTATGACGGTGGTGTGCGTCACCTACATACTATTCTCCCCCGAAGGCCTGCAACTCGACTACACGTTCTCGCTTAGTGTGGCGATTGGCGTGGCGATATTGCTGCTATTCCTTTTCGTGAGAGACGTGATAATGATTAAACGCCACGATGGACCTGAACGAAATCGCGAACAATAGTCGCAACTACAACTTCCACTCCCACACCCAGTACTGCGACGGCCATGCACCGATGGAGGATTTTGTCATAGCCGCCATCGCCGAAGGCGTTTCCGACTACGGCTTTTCGCCCCACTCTCCTATTCCTTTCCCTTCGACGTGCAATATGGCTGCCGACGATGTGCCGCGCTATCTCGCTGAAGTTGACCGACTTCGTGGCATCTACGGCGATAAAATCCGCCTTTATGCGTCGATGGAAATCGACTACATCAGCCCCGAGTGGAATGCCTCTACGCCCTATTTCTCCGCCCTACCACTCGACTATCGCCTCAGTTCGGTACATTTCGTGCCATGCGACGATTTCTATGTAGATATCGACGGGCGTTTCGAGAATTTCCGCAAAAAGATGTCCGACTTTTTCGCCGACGACATTCGCCACGTGGTCAAATTGTTCTACGAGCAGTCGATTCGTATGGTGGAAATCGGCGGCTTCGACATCATAGGCCACTTCGACAAAATCGGCCACAACGCGTCGCTATTCCACGAAGGCATCGAAGACGAACAGTTCTACCAGTCGCTTGTGGGCGACCTCATCGACCTGATAATTTCGAAAGACCTGATTGTCGAAATCAATACTAAGGCTCTCGAACGTTCGGGACGCCTATTCCCCTCCCGTCGCTATTGGCAACGCCTCGTCGATGCGGGTGTCGGGATTGTTGTAAATAGCGACTGTCATGACCCGCATCTGATAAATTCAGGGCGAAACGAGGCCATCAAAGAATATAAAGTATTACTTGAAAATTGCAATATTAACCCACATAAAGCAAGTGCTTTATAATAAATATATATCATTTTAGAAGCAATTGTTTAAATAAATATATTTTAATGATTGACTGTCAACAAATTGAATTGCTTTCACCTGCCCGCGACAAACTAATTGCCATTGAGGCGATAACTCACGGAGCCGATGCCGTTTATATGGGCGCTTCACACCATGGCGCAAGGGCTTTGGCTGCGAACTCCGTCGCCGATGTAGCGGATGTGGTGGACTATGCCCACCGTTTCGGAGCGAGGGTTTATGTGACAGTCAACACACTTGTTTATGACTCCGAAATCGCCGATGTCGAGCGATTGATTGCCGACCTCTATAGAATTGGCGTGGATGCGCTCATAGTGCAGGATATGGGCATTTTGCGGATGAACATTCCTCCCATCGCACTACATGCCAGCACACAATGCGACATCCGCACCGTCGAAAAAGCCCGTTTCCTTGAGGCTGTGGGATTCTCTCAATTAGTGTTGCCGCGAGAGTTTTCACTTGAAGAAATCAAGGCTGTGCACGATGCCGTGAAAGTGCCGCTCGAAGTGTTTGTACACGGAGCATTGTGCGTCAGTTATAGCGGTGATTGTCAAGCGAGTTGCCTTACAAACGGGCGTAGTGCCAACCGTGGCGAATGTGCACAGATGTGCCGTCTGCCCTACGACCTCATCGACGAAAAAGGCAATGTTATCGCCCGTTCGAAGCATTTTCTATCGTTACGCGACCTAAACCGCAGCGAATCCATTTCAGCGCTTATCGACGCCGGTGCGCGTTCGTTCAAAATCGAAGGCCGACTGAAGGATATAGACTATGTGAAAAATGTGACCGCACACTATCGGCGTGCTATCGACAAGGTAATTGAGGCAAGCGGAGGGATGTACTGCCGCTCATCATACGGAACATCGGAATGTTCATTTACGCCCCAACTCGACAAGAGTTTCAACCGAGGTTTTACCACCTATTTCACCTTCGGCACCGAGCGTGCCACAAAAATGGCATCGTTGGCAACGCCGAAATTCGTCGGCGAGAAGATTGGTAAAGTGATTGAATGCAAGGGAAATCGGATAACCATCAGTGCCGAATGCCGGCTCAACAATGGCGACGGATTGGGATATTTCGATGCCGAAGGCCGTATGGCTGGATTTCGTGTGAATCGCGTCGAAGGAAATGTAGTTTTTGCCGCTGAAAATGTCGCAATCCCTAAAGCGACCGTTCTTTATCGCAACAACGACAAAGAATGGAACGACCTTATGCAGTCATCGTCGGCAGTCAGAAAAATCCATGTCACGGCCACATTGCGCCGAGTCGGTGACGACCGCGTTTGCCTATCGCTCGCCGATAATGATGGCCACAACATTTCGCATTGCGTTGCCGTTGAGCCCATTGTAGCGAAAACTCCGCAAGAGGATGCTCGGCGAAGGGTGCTGACAAAAACGGGCGACACCGTATATTCCGTTGACGAAGTTGATGACCGTTGCGGCGACCTTTTCATTCCCGCGTCGGTGTTATCGACCATACGCCGCGACGCTTTCGCCCTGCTCGACAGCCAAATACGTATCACCCACCCCATCGAACTTCGTCGTACGGAAGACTCTGACACAAAATATGTTGCACCGGAATTGACCTACCATGACAATGTGGCTAACCACCTTGCCGAAGAGTTTTACCGCAGTCATGGCGTGGAAAAAATCACACCTGCCGCCGAAGTGGTGCCACCGAAAGGCGACACCGTCGTGATGACCACGCGCTACTGCCTACGGCGCGAACTCGGATGCTGTCGCAAAGAGGCCAGTGGCGACCGACTTCCGCAGAAACTCTATCTGCGACACGGAACCACCACGTTCGAACTCGAATTTGACTGTCGAAACTGCCAAATGCGAGTCAAAACGCACAAAGGATAAACTATTCGGAGAGGAATTCTATCTCGTCGAGAATTTGGCGGGAGAGGTTTCGTGTGAGCGGACAATCGCGTGAGAGTTCGGCTTCTGCGGCCGCTTTCGCCTCGTCAAGACGCGCAGGAAACAGATTCAGCCGCAACCGCAGCGACAAATAACGGTCGAGATTCCGCTCAGCGTCGGCAAGGGCATCGACAATTTCATTGGCGAACGACAAATGACGCAACAGGCGATGGCAAAGGATATCAGCCACTTCAGCCGTCGGGCACGACGTGGCCCAGCGTAGGGACACAGGCAGCGTCATCTCCCCTTTCGGATAAATCATCGGCGCGAGAAGCAGACTTTCACGCGTGGAATCGTTAGCCCATAGGCGCTCTGCAAAATCCGCCGATGGCTCTATCTCACGACTTATTTCTGCCAACTGCGGCAGATTCAGACCGAAAATAATAGAATACGGCGCACCCTGCCTACGCATCTGCTCGGCAAGAGCGCCGTTCCGCATAGCGAAAAAACGGCGCTTAAGTTGCTGCATATCATTAAATTCAGCCATGTCGCGAACGTCTTATTTCGTCAGCGGTGAATAGTCGCGCGAATAGCGAAGCATCTGGTTGACGTAGCCTTCGCCATAGGTCACTTTGATATCGACAATTTCGCCGTCGCCGTCATAGACTGGCGTGTAGATGGGATTGACAAAACCCTTATATGGAGCGATGTTTAGGCGAGCGTAGCGGTCGAGCACTTCGCGGTGAAGTTTCGGGTCAACCTTAACGGCATATTTCTCCACGAGGTCGCGTCCGGCTTTGTAGTCGCCTTCACTCTTGATACGTTGGATTTCACGGAGAAGTTGACCAAAGAGGTCGCGAAGTTTATCGTAATCGTTGATTTTCAGATATGTTTTGCCTTTTATTTTCTTTAGTTCAACAACTTTGGCCTTCTTGCCGTGCTCGTAAGCCCACTCTGCGATGAGTTTGCGGTTGCGCATGTGAGCCTCTTCTATGTCCTTGCCCGGCTCGATACGCATCAGTTGCGTCATCATTCCGTTGAGCATATACTTATAAAATTCAGCCTTATATGCGTCGGGGTTGTCGAGCAGACCGAGTTCGATGAGTTTCGGGTCGGCGAGATAATAGAGAGCGAAAAGGTCGGCACGCGTTTCTTCGAGCGTAGAGCCGTGAGCCTTGAGGGCATCGGGGTCGACACCCGGGAGCAGGCGGCCAGAGCCGTGTCCGAGACATTCGTGAAGGTCGGTATGAAGGTTATCGGTTATAAATAGATATTTGTCCATCAAGTCACGTGTGGGCTGGTCGATGACAAATTCCTCATTGAAACCGTTGCCGTGCGACGCTTTGTCGTATGCGTCAGTAATATTCTCGATAGTCACCGATTTCGAGCCGTGGGCTGCACGAATCCAGTTGGCGTTGGGGAGATTTATGCCTATGGGCGTTGCGGGATAAGAGTCACCAGCGAGGATGGCGGCGGTGATAACCTTTGCGGAAACGCCTTTGACGACGTCTTTGCGGAAACGCGGGTCGACGGGCGAATGGTCTTCAAACCATTGAGCATTCGACGAAAGCACTTCCGTGCGGTGGGAAGCGGCTTCGTTCTTGAAGTTCACAATCGACTCCCACGAGCCTTTCATTCCCAGCGGGTCGCCATAACTTTCGATGAATCCGTTGATGAAATCTACCTTCGAGGCGGTGTCGCGAGCCCAAAGAATAGAATATTCGTCGAAAAGACGTAGGTCGCCTGTGGCGTAATATTCAATGAGTTTGTTGATGTGATTGCGTTGTTCGTCGGATTCGGCATACTTCGCAGCCTGGTCAAGATAGTAGCAAATGCGAGTAATGGCTGCAGAATATACACCGCCGATTTTATACACGTCTTCAGTCACCTTGCCGTCACGCTTCACCACGCGGCTGTTCAACCCGTAGGAAATCGGTGTCAGGTCGGTGGTGTCCTTCAGCGCATTGTAATAGTCTTCCACTTCGGCTTGAGTCACGCCTTCGTAGAAGTTATTGGCGGAAGTGACGATAAGGTCGGCACCTTCGGCTTGATTCACACGCTTTGGCAGCACTGTCGGGTCGAAAATCACAGGTTCGAGTTCGGCGATGAGTCCTTCGACGGTCTGTCCGTCACAGAGCGGAAGTTTTTCGGCAGGAATTGCACGTACCTGTTTTTCGAAAAATTCGCGCGAAAAAGCGGGTGTGAACTTATCAGTCGAATAATGGTGGTGAATACCGTTGGCAAACCAGATTTGCTTCAAATAGGTCGTGAACGCTTGGAAATCCTTGTCGTCGGCCGCACCGCGATAGTTGCGGTAAACGGCTTCGAGCGTTTGGCGGATTTTCAGATTATACTTGCAGTTTTGGTCCCAAAGGATGTCGCGACCCGTGATGGCGGCTTCGGTCAGATAATAGACAAGTTTTTTCTGGCGAAGCGACAGATTTTCAAAATCGGGCACTTGATAGCGAAGCACTTCAATGTCGGCAAAGCGGTCGGCAAAATAGTTAAAATCTTCAGCGTTAGCGGTCATAACTGTCAAAGGGGCTGACGCTGCCACTACGGCCACTGCCAGCAATTGTTTAATAGATTTCATCAAATATAATTGTCTTTGTTATTATTGTCGTTTGCTTATTCTAATTATGCATTATTCCACATAAAGAATCAGCCCTTTTAGGTATTCGCCTTCGGGGTGATAGATGTTGACGGGGTGGTCGGCTGGCTGCGTCAGTTGGTGGAGGATTCTGACGCGACGACGCGACTGTGCGGCTGCCGAAAAGACGGCGAGGCGGAATTGTTCGCGAGAGATAGCCTGCGAGCAGGAGAACGTGAACAGGATGCCTCCGCTGGCTATTTTCTCGAGTGCGCGGGCGTTGAGCCTACGGTAGCCGATGAGGGCGTTGCGGATGGCACCGCGATGCTTTGCGAAAGCCGGCGGGTCGAGCACAATGAGGTCGTAAGCGTTCGGTTCCATTTCGTTGAGGAAGTCGAATGCGTCGGCTGTAAAGGCTTTGTGGCGGTTGTCGCCTGGGAAATTCAATTCCACATTGGCGTTAGTCAGCGAAATAGCCTTTGCCGAACTATCCACGGAATGAACGAGTTCGGCGCCGCCACGCAGAGCGTAGAACGAGAATCCGCCAGTGTAGCAGAACATATTGAGCACACGGCGGCCAGCGGAGTAGCGTTGCAGAAAGGCGCGATTGTCACGTTGGTCGACGAAAAAGCCTGTTTTCTGCCCCTTGAGCCAATCGACATGGAATTTCAGTCCGTTTTCCACGGCCACGTCGGTTGTGTAACTGCCAATGATATAGTCGTTTTGCGGGTCGAGTTGGGCCTTGTAGGGCAAAGTAGTCTCCGACTTGTAATATACGTTCTCCACGCCAGCGTCGTGCATATCGACGAGCACACGGGCGATGATGTCGCGGGCATAGTGCATTCCGGGCGAATGGGCCTGAACTACTGCAGTCGGGCCGTAGATATCCACAACGAGTCCGGGCAGGAAATCACCTTCGCCGTGAACAAGGCGG
>JAFZPB010000210.1 GCA_017552595.1 Muribaculaceae bacterium | reverse complement strand
TTAGCAAGGCTAACCGCGCACTCTCGGAAGAAAACATCGCAGTCAAACAGACCGCCGACGAACTTCAACAAAAATTTGATGCGGAAGAGGCCCATCGACGAAAAATTGCTGATATAATCGCAGTCGGGAATCTCCGTGTTGAGCGTTACAGAAACGACCTTAACGCCGATTTGACACAGATTGCCGAGGATTATGTGGCAACAATTGCCACTCCCGACATCTCACAGAAAGAGTTAGGTGAGATTCGCAATGCAGTAATATTGAAAGTAAGGGAAATATATCTGTCACGACGCAATAAAACGGAAAATGGAAATACAAATTGACACTTTGGAACGGCTAAAAGAAGCTATCGTAGAAAAATACGGTTCTCCGTTAGAAACAGAAAAAGACTATTCGCTGTTGAGCGAAGCCATGGGCAACTTTGCCTTCCGTCACGGGAACAAAGCCGACAGAGTCAGTGCTTCAACCCTTAAACGCTTATTCGGATATATGCGCGACCACTTTAGCCCGTCAGCCACTACGCTGAACATTCTATCACGATATGTCGGCTTTTCCGACTTCCAATCATTTCTAAACGGACTCCAAAGCGATGAGGTCATAAGCAAACATATTGCCGCTGAATCGCTTGCCGTAGGAGAAGAAATCACATTATGCTGGGAGCCATCAAGAATAATGACAATCAGCTATGAAGGCAACTGCCGCTTTTCCGTGATTAAGGCGGAAGGCACGCGAATAACGGTCGGTTCAAAATTCCGTTGTGCTGTGATTATTTCAGGAGAGCCGTTGATTTTGACCGATCTTTTGATGCCAGAGGCGAAAGAGCCCATTATATACGTAATTGGCAAGAAATCGGGTGTTAGCATAAACAGGTGATTTCTATTATGATTTATTTGGACGACGAAATATTTGATTGGATTGAAAGTCATCTTGATGATGACCCGAAATCTCTTGCTCTAAAATTTTCGGGAAAAGCCAACTGGATTCCATTTGCTGTCACTCAAATCGAATGTCGAAAACACTCCGCAAATAAATTATCGGAAACTCTGAAAAATCGCCGATTCGTTTTCCCCACGCTTTTGTCGGCCGAACAATCCACTTCAGATATTGTTGCCTCGTTTCACGCTTCGTTGATTCCTGAAGGCTCTTCAGTTTTGGATTTGACATGCGGATTGGGAATTGACACTTTTCACTTTGCTCAAAAAGCCAAATCAGTTATTGCAGTTGAAAAGGATTCGGAAATCTTTGAAGCATTAAACAACAACATTAAGTCGCTGAATATAAGCAATATGTTGGTAGTTAATGAAGATTGCAAAGAATATCTGAAAAATTGCACCACGAATTTCGACATCGTGTATATAGACCCAGCTCGGCGTTCTCGTTCTGGTGGCAGAGTTTACGCCTTATCAGATTGCCAACCGAATGTCGTTGAGTTGCTCGATATGATTAGAAATATCTCTAACTGCCTGATAATTAAGATGTCACCTATGCTTGATTCGATGTCAATAATTAACGAATTAGGCTGTGTTACAGATATTTATGCAATTGGAACGCATTCAGAATGTAAAGAATTAGTCGCAGTAGTTAAGTTTGACCATAATAAAGAAATAGTCACTAAAAATCATGCTATCACATTGAATGATAATGAATTGTCCGCATTTGAGTATACAAACAAAGAAGAACGTTCATCCGCTACTGTTTTTAGTCAACCATCAGTGGGCGAATTCTTGTTAGTGCCCTACCCTTCAGTATCGAAATTGATGCCCTTCCGTTTGTTGTCAGCACGTTTTAACGTAGGCAAATTAAATGTCAACAGCCATCTCTATCAGTCAAAAACACTTGTTGCTGATTTTCCCGGTCAACATTTCTTGATTAGGCAAATTTTGCCGTTCGATAAAGCAACTATAAAAACCTTCTGTCGAAACTATTCTAAAGTCAACATCGCTACGCGCAATTTTCCGCTTACACCCGATGAACTCCGTAAACGTCTTAAAACCAAAGACGGCGGCGACATTTACCTATTCGTCACCACCCTATCCGACTCATCCAAAGTCTTGATTCTCACATCAAAACCATAGAAAAATCTGTGCCGGATAGACTTGAAAACCAATTAAAACAACTCTGGGAATAGTGTGGAATCTGCTTCAGTAGAGCCATTCGGTTCATTCATACCGTTATCACTATTCGTTTCCTTATTATCTTCACCGATTAGGGCGAGGAAGTCGTCTTCGGAGAGGATTGTTATACCGAGTGATGTGGCTTTATCAAGTTTGGCCGGACCCATATTTTTGCCAGCGAGGACATAGTCGGTGTTCTTTGAAATCGAACTGACATTTTTTCCGCCGTGACGCTCGATTAGTTGTTTATATTCATCGCGCGAATGATGGTCGAATGTCCCCGAAATGATGATGGATTTGCCTTTCAGTGCGTCGCTGGCGACCTCTTCTTTTTCGACGGCCATCTGCAATCCCGCGGCACGTAACCGTTCTACGATTTTTCGATTCTCTTCGTCAGCAAAGAAAGCGATAATGCTTTCGGCAATGCGCGGTCCGATATCCTCGATAGATGTCAGTTCCTCTGCTGTCATTGTCATCAGTCGGTCAATATTGCCTGCTGCTCGAGCAATCTTTTTCGCAACGGTTTCGCCGACGTATTGAATCGAAAGAGCGAAAACAACGCGTTCGAATGGTATTTTTTTCGATTGTTCTATGCCTTGCAGAAGTCGTTGAGCCGAACGGTCGGCGAAACGGTTAAGACCTACTACATCTTCATATTTAAGGTCGTAAAGGTCGGCAATATTCTTGACAAGTCCGTCTTTGAAGAGCATCTGTGCTGTTTCGCTTCCAATACTGTCGATGTCCATCATTTTGCGTCCGGCAAAGTGTTCGATTTTGCCGATAAGTTGAGGTTCACAACCCGATTTGTTGGGGCACACCCATGCGGCCTCTCCTTCATCACGCACAAGTTCCGCTCCGCAAACCGGACAATGTGTTATAAAACGGATTGGACTGCTCCCCTCTTCACGCTGGTCAATATCAACGCCTGTGATTTTGGGGATAATCTCACCGCCTTTCTCAACATATACCATATCGCGTTCGTGAAGGTCAAGCGAACGGATGAAATCCTCATTGTGAAGTGTGGCACGGCTCACCATCGTTCCAGACAGTGGCACGGTGGCTAGATTTGCAACAGGAGTGACCACTCCTGTTCGTCCCACTTGGAAACTTACGGATTCTAATCGTGTCAAAGCCTCTTCCGCTTTAAATTTGAAGGCAATTGCCCAACGGGGAAACTTTGACGTGAAACCGAGGTCGGCTTGCTGACGGAGATTGTTCACCTTAAAAACCAGTCCGTCGGTGGCGACTGGCAACAACTTGCGTTGTTCATCCCAATATTTTATGAAATTGTCTACTTCTTCGATTGAGTGAAGAATTTTAATATCGGGCGAGATTTTGAATCCCCACGAACGGGCGGCTTCAAGGTTGCCGTAGTGCGTATCTGCGGGAAGGTTGTCGCCTAAAATATGATACAGGTATGCGTCAAGGCCGCGACGGGCTGTTTCGGCAGAGTTCAACAATTTTAGTGTCCCGGCTGCAGCGTTGCGTGGATTGGCGAAAAGTGTCTCGCCGTCTTTTTCGCGTTGTTCGTTGAGCCTGTTAAACGCTTCCCATGGCAGTAACACTTCCCCACGGATTTCGAAAGAGTCGGGATAGCCCGTGCCCGTCAACCGAAGCGGAATCGACCGGATTGTTTTAATATTTGCAGTCACGTCGTCACCACGGACACCGTCACCGCGAGTTACGGCGCGAACCAACTCTCCATGCTCGTATATGAGCGAAATCGACGTGCCGTCGAATTTCAGTTCGCCCACAATCTCCATGTCTTCTCCAACGAGCGAGGCTTTAGCCTTTCGGATAAAGTCTTCGACCTCGGCAACTGAATAAGAATTGCCCAAAGAAAGCATCGGGTGAATATGTTCCACTTGAGTAAATGCCTTATTAATATCCGACCCTACCCGTTTTGTTGGCGACAATGGGTCGTCATATTCCGGATACAGTTTCTCAAGTTGCTCAAGTTCTTTTAGCAAATAGTCGAAGTCTTGGTCGGAAATAGTCGGCGAATTGAGCACGTAGTAGTTACGATTGTGCTCGTTCAATTGGTTGCGCAGGTCGATAATGCGCTGTTGAATGGGATTCATAGGGGTCAAAAAGTTGATTACGCAAAGGTAATAATAAAATTCGGAAAACGGAAAAAATATTTTCCTGACTTATCTGCAAGCATCATCTGATTTTCAAAGTGTGTATTTATTTTGCAGTTCGGGATATTTTCTTTACTTTTGCAAAGCAATGTGGGCTACGAAGCATTGCGTGATATCGTTCCGTGGCATGAAATGAATGGTCAAACCGACTGACATAGAAGCAGAAATAGCCAACGCATGCGCGATTATGCGTCGAGGCGGCATCATTGTCTATCCTACAGACACAATATGGGGAATAGGCTGTGACGCTCGTAATGTCGAGGCCGTCGAAAGAATTTATAAGGTTAAGGGTCGTGCCGAATCGAAGGCGATGCTTCTTCTTGTCGCAGATGAAACGATGCTTCGTAGTTACGTAGGTAACGCCGCCGATATCTTAAAAACGCTTGACAACTCCTCCCGTCCTTTAACGGTGGTTTATCCTGAAGTCGATGGTGTCGCTCCTGCACTTAAGGCCGCGGACGGTTCGGTGGGAATCCGTCTAACTCATGAAGCGTTTACTTCAGCGTTGTGTAGAGAATTCGGTGCTCCTATTGTTTCGACATCGGCTAATATCAGCGGAACTCCATCTCCCCGATGTTTCTCTGAAATCTCAGTTGAAATCCTTGACGCAGCCGACTATGTTGTGGATTATCGCCGCGACGAATCGTCGGCCGCGAAGCCGTCGAAGGTGGTTAAACTTAATCCCGATAATACTTTAACAGTAATTCGCCCATGACGAAGGAGAATCGACAACGGCTCGTATATATCGTTCTCGACTATTTGTCGACAAACGTCGCATGGTTGCTTTTCAATATTATCCGTTTTGCCACCATTGCCGGCCGTCAGCATCAATTCCCCACCCTTGAAACTTATCTTGAGGACCCGCAAGTGATTCTCGGGCAAATAATTGTACCAATTGTAGCAATGGCAGTTTATTATTTGTCGGGCTATTACAATACACCATTTCTAAAATCTCGTTTACAGGAAATCGTCGTTTCAATTGCATCGGCTGCGGTGTTGACTATAGGCATCTATTTCGCCATGCTTATCAACGATGTGACCGACGACCGACTATTCTCATATCGTCTTTTACTTGTTTTATTCGGGTTGCTTTTCCTTGTGGTTTACATTCCACGCATTATAGTTACTCAAATCAACCACGTCAAAATCAAACATCGGACGCTCACTTTCGACACACTTGTCGTTGGCACATCTTATTCTGCCATCGAATTCGGCAAACGACTTATGAATATGCGCCGTTCGATGGGATTCAACATTGTCGGATATGTTGAAGCGGATGAAGGCAGAAGAAGTCCCGAACTCGACAAACCGGTATATGCGCTCGAAGACCTTGACTCTGTATGCAAAGAACATAATATCAAGAATTTAATAATTATTCCCCATCGTCATGGCATTAAAGCGACAATTGACTTGATAAATCGTCTGTTCCCTCTTGACTTACCGATGTTCATCTCGCCCGACCTTTATCACTTGATGACATCAGGCGCAAGAATCTCTAATGTGGCAGGCGAACCTCTTATCGATATATCGCGTACAGATATGAGCCAATCTACGGTCAACATTAAGCGATTCTGCGACATTGTCATTTCCGCAGTAACTCTTGTGATAATATCGCCGATTTTGTTGGCTGTTGCTATTGCCGTTAAATCCACGTCTAAAGGAAAGATAATATACACACAGGAGCGTATCGGCTATCACAAAAAGCCGTTTAAAATTTATAAATTCCGCTCCATGTATTCGAATGCCGAAGAAGACGGCCCGTTGCTGTCATCGCCAAACGACCCACGTGTCACTAAGGTCGGCCGTTTTATCCGCAAGTATCGTTTTGACGAATTACCTCAATTTTGGAATGTCCTCAAGGGCGACATGTCGCTCGTCGGACCTCGTCCAGAACGCGATATTTATATCCAGCAAATCGTGGCTCGCGCTCCGTATTACTCACTCATCCACCAAGTACGTCCGGGAATCACGTCTTGGGGTATGGTCAAATACGGCTATGCGTCGGATGTCAACGGTATGATTGAACGTCTACGCTACGACATTCTATATATAGAAAATGTGTCGTTCTCCGTTGACATGAAGATTATTTTCTACACCATCCGTACTATAATCACTGGTCAAGGCATTTAAACTATGGCTTCAGATAATAGGTTAATACGATTCAATGCTTGGCGACAACGCCATATCAGCGAGAAGAATTTTGTCATTATTCTCTCGTTGGTCGTCGGCCTCCTAAGCGGTTTCGCAGCATTGCTTCTCAAAAGCCTCATTATGCTGATTTCCCGCCTTCTCACTTCCGACTTGGACATTTCGGAATGGCACTACAGTTACCTTCTTTTTCCTGTTATTGGTATAGTACTTTCGGGTATTTACGTACGTCGGATTGTCAAGCATAACATATCTCATGGTGTGACCAAAGTGCTTCATGCTATTTCGCAGAACAAGAGCAGATTGAAACGCCACAATATCTATTCTTCGATTGTTGCCAGTTCAATTACGATTGGTTTTGGCGGTTCGGTTGGAGCAGAAGGCCCTATTGTTCACACAGGTGCTGCTATCGGGTCGAATCTTGGAGGTCTTTTCCGCCTGTCGCCCCAACAACTGATGATTCTCGTTGGATGCGGTGCTTCGGCTGGTATCGCTGGCATCTTTAAGGCCCCTATTGCAGGAGTGCTTTTTACCATCGAGGTGCTGATGCTCGACCTGACGACAGTGTCAGTTATGCCGTTGCTGATTTCGTCAATCACTGCAGCGACAATCTCTTACGCACTTACGGGCTATGACTTCGAATTCTTCTTCATTCAAAGCGAAGCGTTTTCAACTAACCGCATATTTTGGGTGATTGTTCTCGGATTCCTTTGTGGCATCGTATCGCTTTATTTTACGAAGGTGATGAACGCTATGGAGAACTACTTCAGTCACATAAAGAAGCCGTGGCGTCGTACAGCAATCGCGGGAATCATACTCGCATTGCTTATTTTCCTCTTCCCCCCTCTTTATGGTGAAGGTTACTCCTCCATAACATCGCTCCTTAACGCCGAAACCACATCGATTCTTAACGGCTCGATTTTCTATAGCGAGCGCGGCGAATGGTGGGTGTTGCTTTTGTTCGTGGGGGCAATTATTCTTACAAAAGCATTTGCCACATCTGCAACTACTGCGGGTGGCGGTGTTGGTGGAACTTTCGCACCATCACTATTCGTTGGTTGTTTGTCTGGATTTTTCTTCGCCTACCTTTTCAATCATCTCGGATTAGGCTTTCAACTGTCAATCAAGAATTTTGCTTTGTTCGGTATGGCTGGCGTCATGAGTGGTGTAATGCACGCACCATTGATGGCAATCTTCCTTACGGCTGAACTTACAGGCGGCTATGACCTATTCTTGCCATTGCTAATCGTTTCGACAATCTCCTACTTCACTATCAAACTTTTCGAGCCTTATAGCATTTATACTATGCGACTTGCCCAACGGGGAGAATTGCTTACCCATCACAAAGACAAGGCTGTGCTTACGTTGCTAAAGATGAACTCTGTTATAGAAACCGATTTTATGAGCGTCACTCCAGATATGAATTTAAAGTTGATGGTGAACGTCATATCCCAATCCAAACGTAACCTCTTCCCCGTTGTTGACCCACAGAAAGGCACTTTGCTTGGCGTCGTTCTTCTTGACGACATTCGCAACATCATGTTCCGCCCCGACCTTTATAAAGTGATGTTCGTCAATAAATT
>JAFZPB010000209.1 GCA_017552595.1 Muribaculaceae bacterium | reverse complement strand
TCAGCCGACACAACAGTACAACCGTCGCCGTCAGCACTTGGGGGTGATGCAAAAATACTGAAAACAACAAAAATGGTCAAAATTTCCACAACTTTTTCTCAAAAAACTTGCATATTAACATAGAATGCTCCTTAGAGATTGAAAAGAATGCCCGGAGACCGCCGAGTATCCCCTCTAATTATGCAATATGCATTAAAAAATTACGCGAGGTCGCCGATGAGGGTCGCCGATGAGGCGTCGATGACTCGGATGCGGACAATGTCGCCGATACGATAGTCGCCGCGGGGGAAAACAGCCGTTTTGTTCTGCTGTGTGCGGCCAACGAATTGGTCGCGCGAGCGCTTCGACACGCCTTCCACCAGCACGTCGAACTCGCGGCCGATGTCGCGGCGGTTTGACTCCAACGACAACTCATTCTGCAAGGCAATCATACGGTTGAGCCGTTCGATTTTCACATCTTCGGGAATGTTGTCGGGCAGGTTTTTTGATGCGTATGTACCGGGGCGTTCCGAATAGCGGAACATAAACGACGAGTCGAAACCGACTTCACGCATCAGGCTGAGTGTCAGTTGGAAATCCTCCTCCGTTTCATCGTGGAAACCCGTGAACAGGTCGGTCGAGATGCCGCAGTCGGGAATCATTCGGCGTATGGCAGCGATGCGGTCGAGATACCATTCGCGAGTGTAGTGGCGATTCATCGCTTTCAGCACCTTGTCCGACCCCGATTGCACTGGAAGGTGGATGTGGTTGCAGATATTGTCGTAGGTGGCGATGGCAGCGATGATATCGTCGCTCATATCTTTCGGGTGAGAAGTAGTGAAGCGAATGCGCATGTCGGGTGCGGCTTCCGCCACGAGCGCGAGAAGGTGGGCGAAATCCACCTCATTTCCGGCGGAGTCCTTGCCACGATAGGAATTCACATTTTGGCCCAAAAGAGTCACCTCCTTGAATCCGCGCGAGCGCAAGTCGGCCACTTCGTTGAGAATGCTGTCAACCTCGCGTGAACGTTCTCGGCCGCGGGTGTAAGGCACGATGCAGTAGGAGCAGAAATTGTTGCAACCGCGCATGATACTGACAAAACCGCTGACGCGGTTGCCTGTGATTCGCAGTGGGATGATGTCGCGATAAGTTTCCGTGCGGCTTAGTTCGACGTTGATGGCCTTTTCGCCCGCTTCTGCAGCGGCGACGAGATTCGGCAAGTCGAGGTAGGAGTCAGGACCCGCCACGAGGTCGACACCGTGATTGTTGATAAGGTCGTCTTTGACACGCTCCGCCATACAGCCGATAACGCCAACAATCGTGTGCAGAGGGCGTCGTTTGCGTTTCAGCGATGCAAGGAATTGCAGTCGGCTGAAGATTTTCTGTTCGGCGTTGTCGCGTATAGAGCAGGTGTTGAGGAATATAGCGTCGGCATCCTCGATATTTTCGGCGAGAGAGTAGCCCGCCATTTCCATTACGGCCGCCACCACCTCACTGTCGGCCACATTCATTTGGCAGCCGTAAGTTTCAATAAAAAGTTTCTTATCGTTCATCGTGTCAAAGCGCGCATTTATCGCACTGCAAAATTACGAATTATTTATCAAACTGAGAAAACAACATCAATTCAGAATGCACAAATTAGTTTGAAGGTCGATTGTGCCGCCTATGGAAATAAAGTTTTTGGGATTGTGTTGAAGTTGTTGTATATTTGCAGAAACTTTTTGACTGACTATAAGATGAACAGAACTTTTTCGCTTGCTGTCGCTTTGATGGTATTTGCTTTCGCCGTTAATGCGCAAGGCCATGACAAACGTAGCCCCATAATTGCCGATGACGGTACGGTTACTTTCAAGGTCGCTGCGGCACGTGCTGATTCCGTACGCCTGATTGTCGACACACGCGTCGACACGCTGATGAGCCGAAACGATGGTGGAAAATGGTGCGTCACACTCCGAGACTTGAAGCCCGACTTTTATATGTATCATTTCATCGTTGACGGCATGAAGGTGCTTGACAACGACAATGCCCACGTGGTTCGCGATGTCAAGAATGTTATG
The DNA here is from genome assembly GCA_017552595.1 of Muribaculaceae bacterium. Taxonomy (GTDB): domain Bacteria; phylum Bacteroidota; class Bacteroidia; order Bacteroidales; family Muribaculaceae; genus RUG14106. The sequence continues at coordinate 3,571 of JAFZPB010000209.1, read as the reverse complement.
AACTCCTTTGCGCTCGACCCGAAGGAGGATTGCCCGATGGCGGTTCACGACGTGCCGCATGGCAAGGTCGAGGCTGTGTGGTATGACTCGCCCTCGCTTGGTGCCACTCGACGGATGATGGTCTATCTGCCGCCGGATTATGTCAAGGGGGGCAAACGTTACCCCGTCCTTTACTTGCTCCATGGCTCCGGCGGCGACGAAACGGTGTGGCTTGAACAGGGGCGTGCCGCACAAGTGCTCGACAACTTAATTGCCGACGGTGTTGCCGAACCGATGATTGTGGTTATGCCTAACGGCAATGTTGATGAGAAAGCGGTGCCCGGCATGGGACCGGATTGCAATGTTCAGCCAACTTTTTCCCATAAGAATTGGATGGACGGCACTTTCGAACAGAGTTTTAACGACATCGTTAAATGGACTGATAAACATTACCGAACTCTCGCCGATAAGCATCACCGATCCATCGCGGGACTTTCTATGGGCGGTTATCACTCGCTATACATCAGCGCCAATCAGCCTGATGACTTTGACTATGTGGGGCTGTTTTCGGCAGCAATTAACCGTATGGACGAAGGCAAGAGCAAAATCTATGATGACTTGGAAGCAAAACTTGTCAAACAGTTTGAACGCCATCCGAAACTCTACTGGATAGGCATCGGCAAGGACGATTTCCTTTACGAACACAATGCCAAATTTAGGGCGTTGATGGATAAGAATAACCTGCCATACACCTATCATGAGAGCGGCGCCGGTCATGAGTGGGCTAACTGGCGCGACTATCTGGTAATCTTCCTCCCGATGCTTTTCAAATGAAAAATGCGGGAAATATTGCAACAAATCCGTGTTTTGTTTTGATATGCCGTAAATTTGCACTAAATTCGCATAAAAATAATAAATACCAATATTTAAGAAATGAAGAAAATTAAATTTTTGCTCGTTGTCGCTATGCTTGCGACTATTTCGACGGTGCTCCCTTCATGCTCCGACGACCCTAAAGATGACACTTATTGCCTGAACATCACTTCACTCACTGATATTCCCTACACTGAGAGCGGCGTTTGGACAGATGTGCTTAACCCTCAAATTGGCATTATCGCTTTCGGCGATTTCATTGTGACTCATGCGGCTGAAGAAACTGAATACGGTGGTGTTAAATATAAATCGTGGTGGGGTTTCTCGCCTTCAGTCTCGACCGACATCACAGATTACTCCGAAACGACGTTCATCGGCGAACACGAATGGTCGTCGATAACCGGCGGCGGTGTGCTCGGCAAAGGTTCAGCCTATTTAGTGGGTTACTACAACGCTGATATGGATAAGGAAAATTCCCCGTCGTGTGGCATTGCTTTCACTGAATCCCACTATCCCCAAAGGGCTTATATCACCAACAATACCTACGGCTACTATGCGATGAAAAATGGTTCGGCATTCAACAAGAAATTCGAGGCCAGCGACTGGACCAAGGTCATTTTCATCGGTATTTTAGATGGAAAAGAAACCGGCCGTGTCGAATCGTATCTTGCCCAAAACGGCAAAATTTTGGACACATGGCAAGAAGTGAATCTTCTCTCGCTCGGCAAAGTCAACTATGTAAAGATGATTATGGACTCTTCGGATAAGGGTGAATACGGCATCAACGTTCCCACCTACTTCTGTCTCGACAATTACACAGTCAAACTGTAAAACGTATAAAAAGTGATTTCAAGCGGGTTTGTCGTTGCGGCAGGCCCGCTTTTTTGTCGTGCCAAAATCGGTGGCACAACTTTTCGCAAGGCATTTTACTTCACAATCTTTAAACTTTCAAGCATAAACTATAATCTTTAAAAATATTTTCTTAACTTTGCCACAAACTTAACTTTTTTGTTATCATGAAAAGAATATTTTTGCTTTCATTGGTCATCGCCACTTACTCGTTTGCCGCAAAGGCCGTCGATTACACATTCGACTATAAGGGCGCTTCTTACGACTACAATGACTACTTTGCACAATCAGATGTTTATCTACAGTCGATTCAGGAATCGGCTGTCGTGAATGGGGTGTTTCATCTTCCCTATAAGGTGAATGTGTTTAACGGCAAAGTGGCCGAAGTCACCAAAGTGAAACTGTGGGAATTCCCGTCTTCGATAAAAAAGTTTACCGTCAATGCCGATAATCCATATTTTACAGCAGTCGATGGGGTAATTTTCAGCAAGGACATGACGCGCCTTGTGGCAGTTCCTCACGCAAAATCGCTGAACTTCACAATTCCTTCGTCGGTGCGCATTATCGGTGCCGGAGCGTTTGCCGGCAGCGACATGACGAAAATTGTTATTCCTGAAGGTGTCACTTCGATTGAGGACAATGCCTTCAACCACTGCGCAAAACTCAAGAAAGTCAGCGTTCCCTCAACGCTAACCCATGTCGGAGTTTCCGCATTCGAAGATACGCCTTTCATGGAATCGTTGCCCAAAGGTATGAATTATTTAGGCAAAGTGGCATTCACCTATGTGGGCACAATGCCTCAAAATTCCACCCTCGATATTCGGGAAGGCACCGTTGAAATCGCCGAAAGGGCAGTGTGCGACCAAGACGGACTCGTGGCCGTGAAAGTGCCTTTGTCGGTGAAACGGATTTGCAGAAGCGCTTTCGAAAACTGCGAGAACATCCGCAGTATCGCAACTCTTAGTAGCGACTGCCATGTGGAAGTGATGGCTCTTGCCGATGCAAAATCATGGTTGCAAGTTAAATTTGAAGGCGACCGCTCGCGCTATTGTCAGCCGGGCGACAATATCGTGTGCGCTTCAGGGTTCAAGATGATGCAAGGCATCGACACCCCTCCGAAATTCAAGTCAATCGTTGAGATGAACAAACTATATCCCAACAGCGAAAATTTGAATCCCGAAATTTGCGAAATACGCCTTAACGAAGGCGGAATCACAATGAGCGACTACGATAAAAGTTCGCCGAAACAGACATTCTCGAATTTTTTCGGTCACGAGGCCAACAAAGTGTATAATCTCCGCACTTCATACTACAAAAATGCGCTTGCGGCGGCAAAAAAACTTTACGGCATTTATTACGTGCGCTTCCATATCGACAAGACTGGCAAGGTAAGCAACGTCACTGTCCCGATGGTAAGCACTCCTAAGCCCAACAAAGATGCCGTTGTGCGGCTTGTGAATTCGCTGCCACCGTTCGAACCTGCCCGGCTCAACGGAAAACCTGTGGCGGTTTGGGTGAATGTTCTTGTCACCGCCGAACCGATTGTGGGCGGTTTCCTCTACACTTATCCCGACTAATCTGCCTTTTTGCAACGGTATAATTACCAGCAGATTACCGCGATTATTTTTTACTTACAATCGCCACTCGAAAGGGTGGCGATTAAACCTTTATAGATTAAAAGACTCTAATAAACAAAAACAAGTCATAAACCCATAAAGATTTACGACAATGAAAAGGAATTCTACATCAGCAGTATTAGTGGCTTTGGCCGCGGCGATGCTTTGCATAATGCCGATGAATGCTCAGGGACACCGACATGGTGGTGGGCATTTTGGCGGCAGTCCGTCGGGTTCGGCACCCGGTCGTGGCG
>JAFZPB010000013.1 GCA_017552595.1 Muribaculaceae bacterium | reverse complement strand
GTGTCTTCCTCGACGGCACTCGGTCATGTGGCAGAAAATTATGTTGAAGGATATGTCAAGCCGGGCAAGGAATATTTCTCGTTGCCCGCAACCCGCGACGGACTTGGCGTGGTTGACCGCGTGGGTGTTATCGGAGAAGGCTGCGGCGATATGCTTTGTCCTGTTCTTGATGCCACAAGCCTTGTCACATTCGGCTACCGCAAAGACGTGACATCTGTCCAATCTTACCCGCAATATTCCTCATGGATTTACATACACAACAACCAATATTGGAAATTCGCTGCCATCGACGAAGTTAGCATTGACAGTGCAAACGGCGTTGCCGAATGGTACGACCTGCGGGGCGTGCGTTTGGCAGAGACGCCCTCGACGGCAGGCATCTATATTGTCCGCTACACCGACGGCACGGCAAAGAAAATTGTTGTTAGATAATCATTGAATGAATAATGCAGAGTGCATAATTTTTAGTTGATTGCTCGGCATCCGTCGGGCAATCAATTTTTTTGCCAAAATATCGTGCCAAACTAAAATGGGTATTTGGATTTTTGGCACGATTGGCCCAAAATCCCGCTTTCACGCCTTGTGGTCTATGATTTTCCGTGCCAAATCGTGCCAAAGCTGTGCCAAAACAGTCAACTTTTTTCAGTCAAAACTCCTGCATTAAACACGAATAGCCAAAAATTGGCCATGAATTTATGTTTCTTTTTCCACTATCAGGACGCTGTTCAACCTCTCCGAGGTTGGTTGGCGGGGGTGGGCATCGTCCCCATGTTGCGCACCTCTTCGAGGTCGCTTACATGGGGTTAAACAAATATCACATCTCCGATGTGTCTGCATCTCCGATGCGAAGAGGATTATAAAGATTAAAGAGGATAGTTTATAGTTGAAAGAAATCATAAAATTCGGACAAAAAAAGAGCGGCGGCTGCCGCTCTTTTCGATTGATTTATATAGTAGCGTCACATTCCGTAGGAAAGGGTGGTGTAGTAACGGAGGTAACTGTTGTTGGCGTAGGCGGGATGGTAGTCGAGAGTGATGAAACCGGTCGAGCCGAACCAAGTTGCAGAGTATCCGTTGTTGGAGTTGACGCTGATAGGATTTCCGTAGCGTCGGAGCAATTCGGAGAATATGTTGTTGTAGCGCGAGGTGTCGTTGTAAGCGGTAGAGTAGATGAATTCTGCGGCTTCAAGACGGCCTCCGTTGAAGAAGAGCGTTGCGTCGGGCCAACGGTAGTTAAGTTCGGTCACATAGCGGAGATAGATGATGTTGTTGCTATAACCGTCGATGTAGTAGTTGTTGGCGAGCAGGTAGTCGAGCGAGGAGTTGAGCGACATTCCGATGCTGATTCCGAGGAACGAGTTGAAGTAGAGCGTGCTGACCGGACGATAGGTCGACGGGCGAACCGGACGGCTGTAGAAGAAGTTGTCGGGACGCTTTGGACGCATTGGGCGGGCAGGTGCCGAGTAGTGCGACGGGTGGTTTACGCTGCCGGGGCCTTTGTAGGAGGGATGATAACCTCCGCTGTAGGCATGGCTTCCGTTGGTGGGACGAGGCGAGCCGTTGCCGTAACCGTGGCCATTGGAATTGCCGTTATTGGGACGATAGCCTGAGCCACTGTTATTGTTGCTGGGGCCGCTTCCGCCAGGACGGCTGACGCTTGAGCCGCTTCCGTTGTTGTTTCCGCCGGGCTTGCCATTGTTCGAGCCGCTATTGCCGCCGGGGCGGTTGACGCTCGAGCCGCTTCCGCTGTTCGAACCGCCGTTGTTACCCGGGCGATTGACGCCGGAATTGTTCGAACCACTATTCGAGCCGCTGTTGCCGCCGGGGCGATAGCCAGAGCCGCTATTGCTGCCCGAATTGTTGCCACCATTGTTGCCGGGGCGGTTGACGCCGGAATTGCTTCCATTGTTCGAGCCACTATTCGAGCCGCTGTTGCCGCCGGGACGGTAACCTGAGCCGCTATTGCTGCCCGAATGGTTGCCACCATTGTTGCCTCTGTTGCCGCCGGGACGGTTGACGCTTGAGTTGCTGCCGCTGTTGCCCGAGGGCTTGTTGCTGGTGGTGGTGATAGATGAGCGGTGGCTGGCGCTATTGTTGTTTCCAGAATTATTCGTAATAGCGGTAGCCGAACCGCTGG
>JAFZPB010000208.1 GCA_017552595.1 Muribaculaceae bacterium | reverse complement strand
TCTTCAGCGGCGACAGCGGCTTCTTCTTTGGGTTCAACACTCTCAACAATCTCGTTTTCAGCCACATTCTGGGGCTCTTCATTCAAGTCTTTCCCGTTTTCCACATTTTCCAATGCTTCGGGATTTTCACGCAGTTCCATATTACTTACTTTATTCTTTTGTACATTCAACCTGCCGGCAGGACACCCCGCCGACAAGAAGATTTCATTATTTTTCCCAAATTTAGAAAGTTTTTTTCTTCTGACAAAATTTTCAAAAAAAAAACTAACATTAATGTAAAAATCCGACCAATAAAAGTGGAATATATGACATCCGTAATAGTCAAATTCATCCACAAAACCACTCCAATTGAAATACTGATTAAACTTTTCGTCGTTTTTCGAGTCAAATAGAAAACGAAAATTACCACGATTATGAAGAAAATGACAATTGCTGCCGCATTATGCGCGCTTTTAATCTCGACGAGTTGCACGTCGAGCCAACAGTTTTATGGTTCAATGACAGGCGCTTCCTTAGGGGGAATGTTCGGTTCGGCAATCGGCGGAATCGCCGGAGGCCCTCGTGGTTCCGATGTGGGAACGCTCACAGGCATGCTGATTGGCGGCGCTATCGGTGCGGCGGCAACAGCGCCCAAAACCAACGACAACGACTATCGCACATCCGACTACTACAACGGTTATTCCAGTAACGACTACGTTCAGAACGGTTCGTACAGTCCGTTTGCAGGAATCGAAATCGACGATGTGCGCTTCTACGACACCAACAGCAACAATTCTATCGATGCAGGCGAACACGCCAAACTTTCGTTCATCGTTCGCAATGCCACCAATTCATACATTTACGACATAGCACCCGTAATCACCGTTACCGGCACCAAGCAAATATATATTTCTCCGACAGCCATCATCAACGACCTCGCACCTGGCCGCGCTGTCAGATACCATGCCGAAGTAGTTGCAACAAGCAAACTGAAAGACGGCATGGCCGGATTCTCCATCGGACTTTCCGACGGCAACCGCCTCTACACGATGGATTCCTTCCAAATCCGAACAAGGCGCAGATAGAATAAATTTGAAATTTCGGAGAAAATTGTCGAACTGAGTTCCGACGCGACGACCACCGGTTGTATAATTGTGTATATTGTGGTGTAGGTTTAAGCGGGCCAGCGGCCGTCACGTCTTCCTCCGTCGGTCATACAAAAGCGAGCATTCCCTCGCTTTTGTTTTTTCAAGGGTGCGGCGACTCCCTTGCGGCATTTATGACTGTCATGCCCGATACGTGAGAATTATGTGTGTTGCAAAAGATGTGCGTTTTATCACAAAGGACGGAATATTTTCCGTATTGATAATATCGCCAATGCCCGATTGGCCGACGCCCAATCCTTTCATCCACAAAATTACAATCGCAAATTTGTGTATGCAAATTTTGGGATGAACTTTTTAGTTAAACTTTGTTAAATTGTTGTAAATCAGTGTATTGGTAAAAATTTTAAGTTGTAAATAATTATGTCTTTTTTGTGCAATCACCGCTCTTTTTTGCTGACATAAAAAAGTTTTTGTAATTTTGCACATCATTAAAAACTAACACATTTCACGACAAAACAAACGAAACAGATGATTGAACGTATTATCCACATTGACAACGTAGATCCCATCAACTTCTATGGCGTCAACAACAGTAACATCCATCTGCTCCGAAGCCTTTTTCCGAAACTTCGAATCAACGCACGCGGCCAAATAATCAAAGCGCTCGGCGACGAAGCCGACACGGCCGAATTTGAAGAGAAAGTAAAACTCGTCGAAGAATACTGCGCACGCTACAACAAACTCACCGACGACGTCATTATCGACATCGTCAAAGGCGAACAGCCGAAAGAACTCAACATGAAGGGCGTGATAATCTACGGAGTGAACGGCAAACCGATTTCGGCGCGAACGAAGAATCAAATCCGCTTCGTGGAGCAGTTTAACAACAACGACCTGACAATAGCCCTCGGCCCTGCCGGAACGGGCAAGACCTATGTAGCCATCGCTCTCGCCGTCAGGGCATTGAAAAATCGTCAAGTAAGAAAAATCATTCTTTCCCGACCCGCTGTCGAAGCCGGCGAAAAACTCGGTTTCCTCCCTGGCGACATGAAGGATAAAATCGATCCGTATCTCCAGCCGCTTTACGACGCGCTTGAGGATATGATTCCATCGGTGAAACTGAAAGAATACATGGAAACGAAGGTGATACAAATTGCCCCGTTGGCATTTATGCGCGGTCGCACGCTCAACGACGCCGTTATCGTGCTCGATGAAGCGCAGAACACCACGACACACCAGATTAAGATGTTCCTAACGCGCCTCGGCATGAACGCCAAAATGATTGTCACTGGCGACATCACCCAAATCGATCTCCCGCGGTCGGTCACAAGCGGCCTTGTTCACGCCATCAAGGTTCTCCGCAACGTGAAAGGCATCGGACGCGTGGAATTCGACAAAACCGACATCGTCCGCCACCACCTCGTTCAACGCATCGTCGAAGCCTACGAACAATGGCAACGCGAGCAGGAACTTATCGACAACGACCCAAACCCGAACAAACTCGCCGAGACGACTGATGGAAGTCAAAGCCGAGAAAGTTAATCCCTACGACGACGTCCGTCCGAAGACGGAGCAGGTGCGTGAGATGTTCGACTCAATCGCGCCGGCATATGATTTTATGAACCGCGCCATGACTTTCGGCATCGACCGATTGTGGCGCCGACGTGCCGTAAAGATGCTTCGTGATGTGGCTCACAATGAAATCCTCGACGTGGCGACAGGCACAGGCGACCTCGCCATTCTCCTCGCCAGACGACTGCGCCCAAAGTCCGTCACAGGAATCGACCTCTCAGAGCAAATGCTCGACATCGCACGTAAAAAAGCCGACAAAGTCCACATCGAAACCGATATAAAATTCTTTGCCGCCGACTGCCTTGCGCTGCCTATGGCCGACGAATCATTCGACTGTGTGACTGTGGCTTACGGTGTAAGAAACTTCGAACATCTGAAAGACGGATATCGTGAGATGCTACGCGTGCTGCGTCCTGGCGGAACGCTCTGCGTCATTGAACTTTCCACTCCCACTTCGACGATTGTTCGACCGCTTTATAACTTCTATACCCGCCGCATTATTCCATTTGTGGGACGGCTTGTTTCAAAAGACGTCCGCGCCTACTCCTACCTTCCGGAAAGCATTTCGGCAGTGCCTCAACGCGACGAAATGACCGCGCTGATGCTTGAAGCAGGCTTCGCAACAGCCACATTCCGCCCCCTAACCTTCGGCACCTGCACAATCTACATCGGCAAAAAATCCCAAGCATAAAGGCGTGGTGTTGTGCGCCATTACCAGCGGCTCGCCGTTTTTTGCAACAATTTTTGAGGATTCTTTGGCAGATAAAAAATATTTTCTAATTTTGTGTCGAGAACTCTCCCGTTGACCAACCTCGCCCCGACGTTTGATTCGGCAAGCGAAGCATCACGGGAGAGATTTTCATATAAATCTATATCAGTTACAAAGACATTGTGAACGCCATTTTGGTTTCTTTGAATTCTCACAGTAAATCGAACATATTCCTCTTGTCCATTGATTATTGCCTTTCCAACATACTGGCCATAGCCTGTAAAATTACGATGCTCCTTGTGGGTGGTGCCATCTTTTCTAATCTTTCCAGCCAATTCACCGTTGGCAAAGTGGGGAAATATTTGTTTTTTCGGTCAACTTGCGTTAACTTTGCAATGCAATAGCGAATAATGCCGATGAAACTCCTTAGAATAACCGCTGAAGATTTCAAAAAGAAATACGACAATCCATCACGGATAGTCTATAACTCCGTGGAATTCTGCGAACTTAACACACGCAAAATCGACGAAATCGTCTATCTCGACATTAAGGGCACAGAATGTTCGCTCGGCATTATCTTCGGTCGCAAAGGCAATACTCTTTTTTCGCCGTTTTCCGCTCCTTTCGGAGGCTTTGTGGCTCAAGGCAAGGCCGGTGCCGCCAACGTTGCGGAAGCACTCTCGCTCGTTGCAGAATTTGCTCACGAAAACGAATGGAACGCGGAGATTATTCTTCCGCCGCCGTTCTATACGTCGCTTTCCGACATCACGACATTTGCCGCTGCCGAAGCGAGTTTTTCGCTTGCGGCGCCCGACATCAACTACCACATAGACTTGCGGAATACCGACTTTGATGACAACCTGACACGCGCAGGCCGCAAAAACCTCAACGCCGCCTTCCGCAACGGTTTTACATTTGAAAAAGCGACATTTTCCGACCCGCTGCCTGCCGCAACGGCTTTCGACATTATCCGCATCAACCGCGAAGAACACGGCTATCCGCTGCGAATGTCGTTCGACGACGTTCTCGCCACTTCCGATTTCGTTGATATCGAATTCTTTCTTGTCCGACACGGCAAGGAGGCTGTAGCGTCGGCAATGGTTTACAACATCTCAAGCGAAATCGCCCAAGTGATTTACTGGGGCGATATAGCAAGCCACCGCAGTCTTCGTCCGATGAATTTCCTTGCTCACGAACTTGCCAAACATTACCGCAATCAAGGCTACAACGTCCTTGACATCGGACCGGCATCGACCGACGGCAAACCCAACGTCGGGCTCTGCTCGTTCAAGGAAAGCGTCGGTTGCATTCCAACACTCAAACACACCCTGTTGCTAAATGGAAAATAACCGACCGACACTATATCTCATCCCTGTCGAACTGAGCACGACATCGCCTGCCGACGTTCTACCCGCCGCAAACTTCGAAGTGGCAAGTCGGCTGAAATATTTCATTGTAGAAAATGTGCGTTCCGCCCGACGTTTTCTTCGTCGATGCGACCGCACAATCGACATCGACTCGCTCACTTTCTTCACTCTCAACGAGCACACCCGCCGCGAAGAAATCGCCGACATGCTCCGCCCGATGGAAGAAGGCAACGACATGGGAGTGATTAGCGAAGCGGGATGCCCGGCGATAGCCGACCCGGGCGCCGATGTCGTGGCTTTGGCACAACGTCGCGGCTACAATGTCAGTCCGCTCGTTGGTCCGTCGAGCATTCTCCTTGCCTTGATGGCTTCAGGTTTCAATGGCCAAAGTTTCGCCTTCAACGGCTACCTGCCGATTGCCCCCGCCGAGCGCACGGCGAAATTAAAAGAACTCTACCGCAGGGCAGTCCACGACGACCAGTCGCAAATTTTCATCGAAACTCCCTACCGCAACAATCGGCTCATCGCTGACATCGTCAGCGCCCTACCCCACGACGCTCTTCTTTGCGTGGCTTCCGACATTACCGGTCCAAATCAGTCAATCCGCACACTCCCGCTTTCACGTTGGGCCTCGGCCGATTTCGATTTCAATAAAACCCCCACGATTTTTCTTATATACCACCCATAACCATACGATATGGCACGTAAACGACGTATTTCTATCGACACTCCCTCGCTTTTCGACGACATCGACAACACCAACCAACCTGTCGACGCACCGCCCGCGAAAAGCATCATCGACGATTTTTCGTCATCGTCGCCCACATTCGACGCACTCGACGAAACAACTGATACTGACTTAATAATCAATATCGACGACGATTTTGTCGACGAATCAGAGCAGGAAGAGACTCCCACTCAAGACGAACCCGAAGCGGCTCCCGTCGTGGAGCCAATCGAACGAATTATGTTCATTTCGTTCGGAAGCGGAAGCAGCGGCTGTTGCGCTTATTTGGGCAACGAAGAGGAAGGAATTATCATCGACGCCGGAATCGACGCCAACAAAGTAATCAAGAATATGGCCAGCCATGGCATTCCTGCCGAAGCAGTCAAAGGAATCATCTTAACCCATGACCACCGCGACCACGTGGGCTATGCCTACACCCTCGCCAAAATGCTCAACCGACGTCGCAAGACCGCCGAACAGATTCATATCCACTGCTCGCTCCACACGCTGCACGGGATGCTCTTGCGCCACAACATTTCGATTCGCGTCAAGGACTACCACGCACCGTTTTACCTTGAAACTCCGTTCAAAATCGGCCGTTTTGAAATCACCCCGTTTGCCGTTTCACATGACGGACTCAACGACAACGCCTACGGTTTCTTCATCACCGCCGACGGGTACTCGTTCGCCGTAGCCACCGACACAGGCTGCGTCACCGACGGTATGCGCCGCTATCTCAGCCAAGCCGAATGCATTATGGTGGAAAGCAATTACGATGCCGATATGCTCGCCACAGGCCGTTACCCCGAATATCTGAAAGCACGTATTCGTGGCGAAAAAGGACACTTCGACAATGCCGACTGCGCACGTTTCGTCGCGGATATTTACTCCCCCAAGATTCGCAACATCTTCCTCTGCCACCTCAGCGAGGAGAACAACACTCCCGAAATTGCCCGAGCAGCCACCCTCAAAGCCCTCAACGACAAAGGCATCAACGTAGGCGACGGCAACAACACATTCGCCGACCGCGAAGCCGATGTGCAACTTATCGTCCTTCCGCGCCGCGAAGTGTCGCAACTCTACATTTTCCGCACCAACTAACACCCTCTATAAACTTTCAACTTTAAACTATAATATTTAAACTTCATACCCAAATGAAACTCAATCGAATTCTCATCGTCATCGCGATTATCATTGCGGCATCAATCAATGCATGCGCACAAAAAGCGCTTGACAACCCACCGAAACAAGCCGAAACTCCCGCCACTCCCGCCGAAGCCGCCGCACAAGAGCGCGCCGACTCCGAACAATACACCGTCATCGAAATACCCACAAAATATCTTGCGACACCGGAGAAATGCACCGTCATTCTTCCCAAGCACTACGACAGTTTTCCCGACAAACGATTCCCCGTGGTGTATCTTCTCAATGGGTATGACGGCGACCACCGTCAATGGCCCTCTACAGGTCGTTATCTTCACCGCTACGCTACTGCCTACGAAATGATTTTCGTTTGTCCCGACGGACGCGACAGTTGGTATTGGGACTCTCCCATCAACAAAAAAATGCAGATGGAATCCTTCATCACTAAGGACCTCGTTCCGTATATCGACTCCCACTATCGCACAATCGCCGACAAACGCCACCGCGCCATTTCAGGCCTTAGCATGGGCGGTCACGGTGCGATGTCCCTCTCCATGCGTCACCCCGACATCTTCGGCTCTGCAGGCTCGATGAGCGGCGGCCTATACGCACCGCAG
>JAFZPB010000207.1 GCA_017552595.1 Muribaculaceae bacterium | reverse complement strand
TTCCCCAAAGCAGTCAACCCGCGCCAGGCATAATAAAGTTGAAAGAGGATAGTTGATATTTTAAAGTAATATCTCACTCATCATTTCTAATTCCTCACTCTTAACGCATATTTATTCATTCGCATTGCATAATCGTGCCAAACTAAAATGGGTATTTGGATTTTTGGCATTATTATTGCGTATTAGTTACACAAATAAAACATTCTACTAACATCAAAAAACGACTGAATTATGAAAAGTTTAAAACTTGTATGGAAATTTGTCAAAGGGATTTTCTCACCCCGCAAAAGCGTTTATAACCTGTCATTTGTTTACGAGCCAGACGACCACACATGGTATATCGATATTCCATGGCCCGGGGACCGCTACAATCTCGCGATGGTGGCTGGAAGCTACAAACTGCTCTCCTTCCTTGACGAAAAGAAAACCAACCGCGTCAACCTGAAAGTGATAATTTCGAAAAAGGCGCTCGAAAAGCCTGGCTACGTCGAATTATTCAAGACTTCAAGCGAACTTACACACGGAGCCTACTACGATGTCCACCGACTCGAAGGTTTTGAGCGAGATATTTGGATTTGCCCTGTTACCCTCACTGTATTAGGCTGTTATCCTAACTACATCTACTTCAAAAAACAATCGTAATCACTAATAACAACATCAACTAAGAAAGCGCCACAAATGTGGCGTTTTTTTGCACTTTTTCATAAAATAAATTGTGTATGATACTATGAAATCAGAAATAAATTGATTAAATTTGCAGAAAATTAAGCGTAAGAAGGTCTTGCCGGATTGGGCAAGCGCTCAGAACAACATAGAAGATGGCTGACAAACAGCCACTTACGCCTAATAGCCATTCCGTCTCTCCTCTATCGACACGGAGCGGTTTTGTGTTGACCATAGTAAACACGACTATTTTTTTGTCGGCAGTTTACGCTCACGATGAAAAGAGTTTGCGACTGAATCAGAGGATTAGCCACAAGCCGCCGGACGGCACTCTCTCCCTTACACATGCCGCCGGAATTGCGCCAGAATAATAAAAAACGACATAAATGACAAGTAAATGGAATCACTTGCCCAAATCAAACGAACTTCAACCGACTCAGTCGGAACTGGCACAAAAATTTGCCGACTACCCCGCCATTAGCACGCTTTTGGCGGAACGTGGCGTCACGACCGTAGAGGAGGCCGATAAATTCTTCCATCCCTCTCTTCGCGACCTCCACGATCCGTTCCTTATGCGTGATATGGACAAGGCTGTCGACCGGTTGAACCGTGCGATTGGCGCAAAAGAGCGAATCATGGTCTATGGCGACTACGACGTTGACGGCACAACTGCCGTAGCAATCGTCTATCGCTATCTTACGAAATTCTACTCCAACGTAGAGTACTACATCCCTTCCCGCGACGACGAAGGTTATGGAATCTCCCTCAGGAGCATCGACGCCGCCGCCGAAAACGGCGTGAAACTCGTCATCATCCTCGACTGCGGAATCAAAGCCGTCGATGAAATCCACTACGCGAAGCAACTCGGAATAGACTTCATTATCTGCGACCACCACGTGTCGGGCGACAACTTGCCCGAAGCCGTGGCAATCCTTAATCCCAAACTCCCAGAGTCGGGCTATCCTTGCCCACACCTGTCGGGATGCGGTGTCGGTTTCAAGTTTATGCAGGCTTTCGCCAACAGCAACGGCCTCGACATGGTCGATTTGGAGAATATGCTCGACCTCGTGGCCGTCAGCATCACCGCCGACATTGTGCCGATGATAGGCGAAAATCGCATTATGACCTATTATGGACTGAAACGGCTCAACCAAAATCCCAATCTCGGTCTTCGCGCAATCATGAAAATCTGCAATATGAGCAAGCACGAAGTCACTGTTAACGACTTGATTTTCAAAATCGGGCCGCGCATCAATGCCTCGGGCCGTATGCAATCGGGGATGGAGGCCGTTCAACTGCTTGTCACCCGCTCCTTCAGCGAAGCGTGTGACATTGCCGAAAGCATCGACCAATACAATCAGGACCGAAAGGAACTTGACAAACGTATCACCGATGAGGCCAATGCCGTAATCGAAGCCAACGGTGAACGACTCGCCACGAAGAAGTCGCTCGTCATCTTCAACAAAGACTGGCATCGCGGAATAATCGGCATCGTCGCGTCACGCTTGACCGAACTTTATTTCAAGCCTACGGTAGTTCTCACGATGTCGAACGGTCTGGCCACAGGCTCGTCGCGTTCAGTTCAGGGATTCGACATATATAGTGCCATTGAATCGACAGCCGACCTGCTCGAGAACTTCGGCGGGCACCCTTACGCTGTAGGTCTTTCATTGCGCGAAGAGAACATTCCCGAATTCCGCCGCCGCTTCGAAGCATTTGTGGCCGCGAACATCCTGCCGCAACAAATGCGCCCGCAAATCGACATTGACGCCGACATAACGTTCAACCAAATCAATCCACGGTTTCTCGACCTGCTCCGCAAATTCAATCCTTTCGGGCCGGGCAATCAAAAGCCCGTTTTCTGCACCCGAAACGTACGCGACTACGGCACTAGCAAACTCGTAGGCCGCAAACTCGAGCATATCAAACTCGAACTTGTCGATGACACATCTGGACGCGTCATCAACGGCATCGCCTTCAATATGGCAGAACACTTCGACCATATCCATTCCGGTAAGCCATTCGACATCTGCTACACCATCGAAGAAAACCGCCGTAGCGGCAAAACCAACATGCAACTCTTCGTCAAGGAAATCCACTCTTAACAGTCACATATAATCTTTTGTCAACGATGCGCTATCTCCTCGCTTTCATTGCTGGTTTTATCGCCGCTTTTAACCTGAGTGCAACTCATCAAGAGCCTGACACCATTTATATCGACGGAGAAAAATGGGCGTTAGAAGCACGCCCTATTACATCCAATGCTGAGTTTTTTGAGAAGGTCAAAACTATGATTCCGGAGCCCAGGCGCCAAACAACGTGCAATTGGGCTGGATTTGTCGGTTTTTGGTCTCTCGATAGCGAACGGCAACTACGCCTCGACAGCATTGTATATGAAAAAGAAGACCAAAAAGTCACGACCCTTGCTCGATACTCTGAGCGACCCCTCATTGCGTCGTGGTATTCTGACACAGTTGTTGCGGGGAAAAATGGTTATATTGACATATACCGATTTTATTATAATGATGAAAAGAGGCTGATTATTGACAAAGGCAAAGTAGTCAAAGAAGAATCCTTTCATAACAAGTTGCTTTGCGACGGTTACACTTTATGGGACATTTATTACGACGAAGATCGTGGTCTGAAATTAAAGGGATATGACAAATATCTTTTAAACCGCAGCGATTATCCCGAATTGGGAGGTGAAAGAATCTCAATGATTGTATATATAACGGTTGACGAATTAGGTTCGCCCTTATCGGTTAATATCCATGTTCATTCTCGCAACCAAGACAATCCCACAATTAACACTGGCATTTCAAAGTTGACAAATGATTTGCAATCAATATTTTTGAGCATCAAACCGTGGAAGACCCTGTTAATTCAAGGAGAACCTACCCCCCACTGGGGGAGTGCCAGCGTGCCATATCGGTTCTATTAATTCTAACATACAACAACGGGGCGGCTTCAAGAGCCACCCCGTTGTTGTTTTTGCCTTTTGACCAGCGACGATTACTTTTTGTTGCGGTTGCCGTAGCGCTGGAGGAATTTATCGACGCGACCTGCGGTGTCGACAAGTTTCTGCTTGCCGGTGAAGAACGGGTGGGATGAACTTGTGATTTCAAGTTTTACCAACGGATAGGTCTTGCCATCGACTTCGATAGTTTCTTTTGCGGCAATAGTTGAGCGAGTGATGAAGATTTCGTCGTTCGACATATCTTTGAACACCACTTCGCGATAGTTGGTGGGATGAATTCCTTCTTTCATTTTTATCTTGTTTTAATTTGTTCGATATGTTAATTTTAGGCGCGGTAAATGCCCAAATTCGTAATGGCTTGCAAATTTAGCCACTTTTCCCGAATTGACCAAATTTTATGCCCATTTTTTATCGAAATTCATCACCAGATGATTACTCGTTCGGCTTCGGGGCGGAACATCGGGTCGCCTTCCTTGATGCCGAAGGCGTTGAAGAACGGCTGGATATTACGCAATGAAGCATTGACACGCCAACGGCCAAGCGAGTGTGGGTCGGTTTGGGTGCGACGAAGGATTTCGGCGTCACGAATGTTTGCCGCCCAGACGTTAGCGTAGGCTAAGTAGAACCGTTGGTCGCCTGTCAGTCCGTCGATGACCGGGGCTTCTTTACCCTCAAGAGAGTTGTGATATGCCGTGTAAGCGACGCGAAGACCGCCCTGGTCGGCAATGTTTTCTCCCAAAGTTAGGCGTCCATTAGCATGAGTATCACCCAACACGATGATTTCATCGAATTGAGCCACAAGTTTATCGGCCAATGCGTTGAACTTCGTGGCATCTTCTTCAGTCCACCAATTCTCCATATTGCCGTTTTTGTCGAATTGACGGCCCTGGTCGTCGAATCCGTGAGTCATCTCATGACCGATAACGACACCGATTGCGCCATAGTTTTCAGCCATATCGGCTTTGGGATCGAAGAACGGCGGTTGCAAAATGCCAGCAGGGAAACAAATCTCATTAGTAAGAGGGCTGTAATATGCGTTTACGGTTTGCGGAGTCATATACCACCGGCTGCGGTCAACTGGTTTGCCGAAATCGGCAAAGTTTATGTCGTGCATGAATTTATTTGCAGCCTTTACATTATCCCAATAAGATAGCGTCGGGTCAATTGTCAACGCCGAATAATCGCGCCATTTGTCGGGGAAGCCGATTTTTACAGTGAAAGCGGCAAGTTTTTCGAGTGCTTTTGCCTTAGTGGCTTCGCTCATCCATGTGACATTCGAAATATGCTGACCGAGAGCGGTTTTCAGATTGTTGACAAGTTCGAGCATCTTGTCCTTCGAACTTTGCGGGAAATACTTCTCGACATAGAGTTGACCCACGAGTTCGCCAAGATATCCGTTGGGAATAGCGAGGGCGCGTTTCCAACGTGGAGGACGTTGTTCTGCGCCACTGACCACTTTGTTTAATTCGAAGTCGGCTTCGCCGAAATCGTCGGATAGGTAACTGCTTGCTCCGAAAATATAGTGGGCGGTCAAATAGTCGCGAATTTGCTGAAGAGATGCGTTAGCGAAAATGTCATTCACTACAGCCATAACCTTCGGCTGTCCAACGCAAAGCGATTTTACATTTGCAAGACCAAGTTGCGAGAATAATCCGTTGAGGTCAACAGCGGGATAATCCTTCTTTAGTTGGTCCATGGTGAAGATGTTGTAGGAAGCGGCGGGGTCACGGAGTTCTACGCGAGTCATTGCGGCTTCGGCAATTCTCGATTCTAATTCGAAAGTGTTTTTGACTATTCTTGCCGCCTCGATGGGATTAAATCCGGCAAGCATTGCGGTCTTACGGATATTCTCCTTATACGCCTCGCGGATTGCGAACGTGTGGTCGTCGTCGTTGATATAATAGTCGCGGTCGCCAAGTCCCATTCCGCCTTGCATCCAATACATTATATTAGTGTTGCTGTCCTTAAGGTCGGCCTCAACACCCATGCCGAAGAACGGAGAGCCGATACAAGAGTGCATCCACGCCAGAGTTGAAGTCAAGTCTGCACGTTTCATTTTCTGAATGCGCTCAAGGTCGGCCTTGATTGGAGCGGCACCCTCTTTGTTGAGGCGAACGGAGTCAAGTCCCATAGCGTAGAGGTCGCCGACTTTTTGAGCGGCAGAGCCTTTCGCC
>JAFZPB010000206.1 GCA_017552595.1 Muribaculaceae bacterium | reverse complement strand
GAGCGTCAGCGGGTGGCGGGTGCCGAGAGGCATCGGTGAGGCCGTGCGGGTGAGGTCGAGGTCGTCGTTTTTATCTTCGGCTTCTGCAAGCGATTCGCGGATAGAGTTGATTTTATCGGTGGCGAATGTCTTGAGGTCGTTAATTGCCGGACCGAGCGAGCGTTTCATGTCGGCCGGAATGTCGCGGAAGTCGTTGAAAAGTTCCGACACTTTGCCTTTTTTCGATAAGTATCTGATTCGTAAATCTTCAAGTTCTGCGTTACTGCGGGCTTTAAGGTCTTTAATTTCCTCTTTAAGCCCTTCGATTTCTTCTTTAAGTCCTTTTATTTTGTCAAACATTGCGGAAAAATTTTCTATTAAAACTTACAAAGTTACCAAAAATTCGTGATAAATCATTATTTTTGTGCTACTTTTGTTGACGAAATGAATTCGTTTGTTGAAAAAATAGCCGATTGTGTGTCGTGTCGCCACCTTTTTGCCGTTGGCGATAGGGTAGTCGTGGCTCTTTCAGGCGGAGCCGACTCGGTGGCTTTGCTGTCGGCTTTGACTCGCTTGGGCCACGATTGTGTGGCCGCCCACTGCAATTTTCACCTTCGCGGCGGAGAATCCGACCGCGATGAGGCCCATGCCCGATGCGTTGCCGAGCGTCTTGGCGCAAAGTTCGTCGTCGAGCATTTTGACGCGTCGGGCTATGCTGCTGAAAACAAGATTTCAATAGAAATGGCGTGCCGCGATTTGCGTTACGAATGGTTCGGACGCTTGTGCCAAGAAGTCGGAGCAAAAGTCATTGCAGTCGCTCATCATGCCGACGATAATATCGAGACATTTCTGCTCAACCTTTTCCGAGGAACGGGCATCGCAGGACTGAGAGGTATGCGCTACTCGCGTCCATTGGAGGAGGGAAGCGACATTAACGTGGTTCGCCCGATGCTCGACATTTGCCGAGCCGAGGTGGAGGCATATCTTTCTGCTGAAGGACTTGACTATGTGACCGATAGCACTAATCTTGAAAACGATTTTATGCGTAACCGCATTCGCAACGTAGTGTTGCCGGCAATCGAGAAAGTGTTTCCCGACGCGAAACATGGCATCGCAACTACTATGGCTAATCTCACAGAAGACTATGGATTGAATGTCAGTGCATTGTCACGCTATATCAATGATTGTTTCGATGAAAAGTCAGGAAGGCTCAGACTCTTGTTAGTTAACGATTTGTCAATAGCCAAAGCCGTAACAGCGGCTGTCGCAAGTCGCTACGGATTCAGCCGACAGCAAGCGTTGGACATGACACAAACACATCAGTCTGGTTGCCGTTTCGAGTCAAAAAAGGCGATAGCTGTGGTTGATAGGGGAGGCATCGTCTTCACGATGCGTGATGCAGTGCCAAATGCTCTTGATGAGGTGGAATTGCAACTTCCAGGCGAGACATACTTGCCCGACGGAATTGTCATAGAGACAAAATTTGTGACGCGTGACGAAGTGGAGTTCACTCGCGATGGCTCGACGGTTTATTTCGATGGTGATGTGTTGAACGAAGTGTCGCCGCTGAAGATGCGCAGGTGGCAAGAAGGCGACAGATTCCGGCCTTTTGGAATGATAGGCTCTCGTCTGTTGAGCGATGTTTTCACCGACCTAAAACTCAATGAGATGGAAAAACGTAGCGTTTGGCTTTTGACCGACTGCGTTGAACGAATCCTTTGGATAGCGGGCATTAGGGCTTCGAATCATTTTCCGATTACTTCTACCACATTAAGCATTATCAGGATTCGTGTAATATAGTAAAAACGCCGAAAGAAAAAACTTCCGGCGTTTTGCTTTATCAGACGATAGGTTAGATTATAAGTTGAGGTGTAGCGTTGCTCCCGCCATCACCCATAGGCCTGGTTGGAGAACTCCGCCGATGTCGTAGTAGGGGTGGTTTGTGATGTTGTCGGCCTGTAAATAAAGGTCGAATATGCGGTCGTTCCACGTCAGTTTGCAGTCGATTTTTGTGTAGGGGTGGAAACCGTTCATCCGTTGTTGCCATCGCATTGCCCACGACGCCGAGAGTTTGTCAACTATACGGTGGTCAACACCGAGCGTCACCTTGTGGCGAAGATACTCGAGCGCATATAGCGAGCGGTAAATCGGTTGGGTGGTGGAATGGCTTTGGTTGATATATGCATACCCGACTCTGGCGTTTGTGACAAACGGGTCGCCGCCGATAAGTTGGTAGAAGTCGACCGACGCTTCAACAGAAACGCCCGCATTATTGAGTTCACCTATGTTAAGGGCGTGATAACGAATGGCTTCGGCTGATTCATACACCCAGTCAATCATATCGGTGCCGTGGCTATAGAAAGCCTTTACGACGGTCTCGATGCCGTTGTTGCGGAAGCGTGCACCGACGTTGAACGACGAGTTGTGCTCGGGGCGAAGATTGACGTCACCCACCTGCACTGCATTGTCGGCATAGAGGTCGGTAAAAGTGGGCATCCGCATGGCCTTGTTCCACGATGCGAACACTTTCCATCGATTGTCGGGACGGAATCCGAGGTCAATGCCTGGGTAGAAGTGAAAGTCGTTGTCAAGAGCCGAATTACGGTTGGCAAGGACTCCCGCAGAAAGCGTAAAACCTTTGTAAATAAAATTGTGCTCAAGGAATATGCTGGTGTTGGTGCGGAACGCCTTGTGGTCGTATGCTCTGTCGGTGCCAGAAATCGGCTTTTGGTCGGCTTCCGGGAGCGGGCGACCGTATGCAGTGGAGAGAATGTTCTCTTTGCGCAAATCGAAGCCCACCGAAGTTTTTCCAGCCACCCACGGGACAAAGGCATTTGCCGCCGCACCATAAACGTCGAGGTCGTGATAGTTCTCGCCGGCAGCCGCACCAGCCATTCCCTTTATGAGTTGATAGTGGTCGAGAAAGCGGTTGTAGTAGATTAGCGGTTCGATTTCGATTCCTGCGGGGAGGTCTTTGACGGTGGCTTTGAGGGAGACGATATCGTGCTCGGTGCCTTCGTATTGGTTGTCGAACTTAGGGGAGTAGAACGTGTTGGCTCCGTAGTGTTGGATGGCCGTTCCCGCTTGCCAGTAAAGATAGAGGTGAGGCACTTCCCATCCGCCTTCGTGGTAGAAATGGATTTTTTCAAATCCGGAGTTGAGCCTTCCGTCGGAACTGCGGGAATAGCCGTCGGAACGGTCGTATCCTCCCGACAATGAGCCGAAAACCGTCTGCTGACGATTCGTTAGACCAACTCGCCCCGAACCGCCTACTGTGCCGTACGAGCCGCCTCGAAGTGTGGCTTGAACTTGATTTCCGGCGTCCTTGCGAGTGACGATGTTTATCGCTCCGGAAAATGCTGACGAGCCGAAAAGGCGCGATGATGCACCTTCCAGCACCTCGATGCGTTCAATATCGGAAATGTCAACTGGGAAGTCGGTGGCGTTGTGACCTGTCTGCGGATTGGAAATGTTCACTCCGTTGAGAAGGATGGTGATTTGGTCGAAAGTGCCGCCGTCGATTGAAATGTCCGTCTGTACTCCATAACCACCGCGCTGACGGACATCGACGCCAGTGGTCAGTTTTAACACGTCGTTGAGGGTGGTCACCGCCGCCCGATGAATATCCTCGCGCGTGATGACTCCAACGATTTTCGCCGCCTGCGATTGCGTTAGCGGCGCTCGGGAGCCTGTCACTACCACTTCGTCCAGGTCGGCCGCCACGCTGATTGTAACGCTGTCGGAGGGCAGGTCGGGGCGGGTGCTGATTGAATCGGCCTTGGCATAGGTCAAAGTCGAAACGGCCAGCACGCCTATCGACACGGCGCGTCCGAGACTGGAAAAGATAGCGTAGTTCTTGCGGCTGAATTTCTTAAACCGCAGGTCCCGTCGCTTGTTGAATTCTTTTTTTAACATAAAACTTGGAAAATTTGGTTATCGCCTGATAAAACCGTTGGCAAAGTTAGCCAAAATTGATGGAAAATCGCTACTTTTGTAGAATAAAATAGCAGATAGACCATGGCCGACACCTATTCGACATTGTCAGCCCCTTCGGAGGGCATTTACAAGGAAAAGATGAGCAAATTTATGTCGTTTGCCCATCCTGTGGAGTCGTCGGCCGAGGCGAAGGCTATTGTGGCTCAATACCGCAAGGAGTATCACGACGCGCGCCACGTCTGCTGGGCGTATATGATTGGTGCGGCACGCACGGAGTTCCAATCGAACGACGACGGCGAACCATCGGGCACGGCCGGAAAACCGATTTTGGGGCAAATCAACTCGTTCGGATTGTCGAATGTGGTGATTGTGGTGGTGCGTTATTTCGGCGGGATTAAACTCGGCACGTCGGGACTGATAGTGGCTTACCGCGAGGCGGCCCGTGAGGCTATTGTGGCGGGTGAAATCGTGGAGCGTCACGAAATGACTGAGGTGGTGTTTTCGTTTCCTTATCTGTCGATGAACGACGTAATGCGTGCGGTTAAGGACCCTGAAGTGAAGATTCTTTCTCAAGAATTCGACAACTCCTGCCGTATGCGCATTGAAATCCGCCGCGACCATACCGAGCGGATTCGTGAGCGACTGTCGGATATCGACGGAGTGACCATTAATGCATAATGCATAATGCACAATGCATAATTTGAATCGAAATAACTCAAGTGTGTGACAAAAAAAATCCCGCCGTGAAGCGGGATTTTTTAGGTTGAATTGGTTGATTAGAAGTTGTAGCTCAAACCGAAGATGATGTTGTTGGCGTCGAGGTTGAGGCCGAAACGGTTCAATTTGGGTTTGATAGTTGTCATGCCCATGTCGTCGAGGTTGAGGCTCATGTTCTGATAACCGAGGTTGCCAAGTTTAGCGGTAAGGTTGATTTTGTCGGTAACCTTAACAGCGATACCCGGGCGAACACCTGCTTCGAAGATATTCAACTTAACGTCAGCGTCACCTTGCTTTTCGCCAGTCGTTTCATCGTAGCCAGTCATATTTACCTTACCAGCGGTGTAACCAATGCGTACTTCAGCGAACAAGTCGAAATACTTGTTGGCGATGAAGTTGTAGCGGAAGTAAGGAGCAACTGCAAGACCGGAAATCTTATAAGATGTGCCCATCATTTGACCGAATTTTTTGCCACCGAGAATGTCGGTTGCAGCGCCTGCTACAGAAGTAATAGCACCCTTAACATCAGAGTAGGAGATGTTGCCGAATGTGGGAACACCTTGGGTGTAACCAAGTTCGATACCGAGAGCCATTTTGTCGTCGAGTTTGTAACCAACCTCGGGACGGATTTGGAAGGATGAACCAGAGAGTTTGTCTACGCCATCGGCGATTTTGAGGCTTGATGATGAGAAGCCGAGGCTACCACCAACGTAAACTTGAGCTGACATTGCTACAGCAGCGAAAGCTGCAACTGCAAAAAGAACTACTTTTTTCATTTTCTTGAATAATTAAGTAAATAAATTGAGTTAATAAAAATAGTTTTCTTGATTTACGTCGCAAAATTAGTCAAAAAATCAACACTGATACCAATATAATTGTTAAATAGTGTTAAATTTAGTGTTAAAACGCCCTTTTTCTGTAAATTTTCGTAAAAATTGGTAAAAAAAGAGCACTTTTTACGATAAAAAGGACTCTTTCGTGGCTTGTTTTTTTCTGAAAAATCGGGCCGAATTGTTTACAATTCTAAATTTTTGGACTTCGGATTAGCGAAAGTCTTCCACCGATATATTGCGAGATTGCAAACTTAGAGCCTTTTCATAAATAAAGCAGGCCGCCAACGAATGGCGACCCACTTCACATCAAATCATCAATAAGTAGGCGGTAAGTTCCGAGGTCATCACATCTCGATGCCGCCTTTGGGGTATGCTAACGGAAAATGCGTTTGACGGTTGTCACCGTTCCGTCTGCGTGGCGATTAACGACGATGTTAATGCCTGAGTAGGGACGGAGAGCGCATTGTCCGAGCGAGTTGTAGTAGACGGTTTCAACGATTTCCGACTTCGTGTTGTTGTCGGAAACGCTTTCAATGCCAGTCGGAGCCTTGTAGCACATTTCGAGCGAGCAGTCTGCGTTGTTTTCAGCGACGTTGACTGTGTAAGAGCCGTCGCTGTTGGGAGTGGCCGTCAAGAGAACGAGGCCCGAAGCCTTGATGTAGGCTTCCACATTCGACTCTTCGTCGCGCATAGGAGCGTTGTTGCCTGCGGCTTTATAGCGTGTGCCTACCATGGCTACGATTACGTTGTTGGCAAGGGCTCTATAAAATCCATCCGATATGGTGTATTCGTGGCCAGCCTCGTAGTTGAGTGCGCTGTTGTCGACGAGCCAGATGAAGGCGTCACCGTCAGCAACGGCTTGAGGCGTGATGATGACCGAAGAGTTGCGCCAATCGAAGGTGGCGGTGGTGCTTACACCTTCTTTAATATAATTAGTAAGGTTGGCTTCGGTCATTTCATCATCGGTAAAAGTGATGGCGAGGTCGGCCTTGCCGAACGACACTTCTTCGTTTCCGGCATTGCGTATAATCGTGGCGTTGACCTTAGAAAGGTCGATGGGACGCCAGATACCTTCAGGAGCCGAAGCGAGTTCTTTCCATTCGGGGTCTTCCACGAATGTGGAGTAGTCGGCATCGAAGTACCAACCGTCCCATGAGCCGTTTTTAATAGTACGGTCGCCATAGCCAACCATTGACATTTCATATTCGTCGGTGACATTGTCCTTGACGAAGTAAGCCCAGAAGCCGTTCATCATCCAACCCGTCTGCCAGAGGTCGTCGGGGTCGATAGATGTCATATTGTCGGAGTTGTTGGAGTCGTAGACGATATGCTTGCTGAACACTTGTTCCGTGCCGTTGAGGTCAAGTCCGAAGTATTGATTGTCGTTGGCGTCCCATCCGAGGCCATAGAGGGCGGCGGTATATGTGCGCGGCATAAGTGCGTAGAGGCGCGGGTTGTTTTCGACAATGGCTTTGAGCATTTCAGCGCCGTTGGTTTCGCCGTCGAAGCGATAGCCGAACACGAAGGCGTTTTCTTCACGCTCGTCGTTGAATTGGATTGTCACTGCAGCGCGGTTGTTGCCTTCGCCTGTCCAGTTCTCGATAAATCCGAAAGGATTGACAGGAGCGGAGACGACTTCTTTCCATTCGGGGCCGTCAGTGAATGTGGAGAAGTCGGCGTCGAAGTACCAAGCGTCCCAACATCCGTCCTTGACCGTGCGGTCGCCGTAGCCCACCATCGACATTTCGTAGTCGGATTCGGCATCATTACGGGTGAAGTAAGCCCAGAAACCGTTCATCATCCAGCCCGTCTGCCAATAGTCTTCGGCTTCGACTGAGGTCATATTGTCGGAGTTGTTCGAATCATAGACAATATGATTGGTGAAAGTCTGTTCTGTGCCGTTGAGCATAAGTCCGAAATAGTTGTTGTCGTTGGCGTCCCATCCGAGGCCGAAGAGGGCGGCGGTATAGGTGTGCGGCATGAGTGCGTAGAGGCGGGGATTGTTTTCGATGATGGCCTTGAGCATTTCGGCGCCGTTGGTTTCGCCGTCGAAACGGTATCCGAAGGTCATGGCATTGGTTTCGCGGTCATCGTTGAATTGGATGGTGACAGCGGCTTTGTTCTCGCCTTTACCGGTCCAGTTTTGGATGTATTCAAACGGGTCGTTGACGTTTGACGGAGCGGTAACGAAGGGTTTCCAATCCGGCGGAGTCCATGTTGACATATCAGTGCAGAAGTTGAAACCAACCCACGTGCCGTCGGCGAGGTTAATGCCCGAAATGCCTGTCGATGAATAATTGAGGTTGTTGGCACCGTCGCCGTCGAAAAGACTCCAATAGCCGGAGAACCAACCGCTGCGCCAGTAATCGGTAGGGTCGACTTCCGAGAGTTCGTCGCCGCCGAGGTTGCCGGTGTACAGACCGTATTCGTCAAATTCGATTGGATTTTCGTCGGGACCATTGACGAAGAAGTACCCGTCGTCGTTGGCGTCGTAGCCGATGCCGTTTACTGAGGCTCCATAAGCGCCGTTGGCATCGTAGGCCATGTAGAGACGGGGATTGTTCTTTACGATATCGACAATCATGTCGGCGGCGGATAGGTTGTCACCGTCGAAGCGGTAACCGAAGACAATTGCGTTCGTCTCGGTCACGTATTCATTGTCGAAGTTCCATTGGAGGACGAACGCGGCCTTTTTCGAGCCTTCGCCGGTCCAATTTTTGATGTCGTCCATTGAGAACGATGCGTCACCGCCTTTAATGGCGGCTGGTAGACTTTTGATGTCGGGACGAGGTACACCCTGCACCTTCACGACAGCCGACATGCTGACGGCGGTCAGCACGATGGCAAGTAGAATAAGTAGTTTTTTTCTCATGTCGAATAAACTTAATATTATAATTATTAAACAGTTAAATTACAATAATAAGTTCTCGCCGATAGTCTTGCCGTGGCAAAAGTGACAACGCCGAGGCGTTGGCCTTCCGCAAAGTCAAAGTCGCAATTCCATTAAATGGGCTTGACTGCATCCAAATTTGTTGCCTCAGTTCAATATCCGCGTGAACTTTCGTTGCCGCGTCGGCCCTATGGCTTCTGCTTGATGGCAACGGTTAAGGCTTTGGCGTCGGCAGGTCTTCTGACTTGTTTCCTTGCTCATTCGCGCCTTCCCGGTAAGATGCAGTCGTCGGAGATGATTACAACCAGTGGCAATGTGCGAACAGCACGATATACGGAAACTTACAGCAGCGGGCACTGTTCAGGACTTTCACCTGATTCCCTTTTGATCCCATGTCGCCGAAACGACACACGGAACCGACCGTCATAAGTTTTAACACCACAAAATTACTACATTTTTTTTAATTATACAAGAATAGGGGATTTAGGATTTACTATTTATGGCATTCCTGAGAAAAGTTGACTGTCCCGTGTCCCGCTGTCCCAAGCGTCCCACCCAATGATAGACAATAGAAACGACTTTTCCGCAGTATTTTTTTTCTTTCCACTAAGAATAGAAAAATTCAAAACATCCGTCGGCATATTCGAAATTTATTGCATTGAAGTTCATCTATTATCTCTGACTGACAGCGGAGTGCAGCCTTTCATGCGTTTGAAGAACTTGTTAAATGCCGCAGAAGTTGAGAAATTTAGGCGGTCGGCTATCTGCGCCACTGTTAGCGGAGTGGTCTTCAACAGCCAAACAGCCTCGACAGCCAGCATCTCGTCAATGCACCCGACCACTGTTCTGCCTGAAATACTTTTTACTATGCGTGAGAGATAGGTGGTCGTGATGTTCAACGCATCGGCGTAGAAACCGATGTCATGATGCTCTATGTAGTTTTTCTGCAACAACGCATAAAATGAAATGAAGATTTCCTCAGATTGCTTCGTAATGGAAAGTCGTGTCTTTTCAAATGCTTGGATACTTATCAAATCGTCAATAAACGCGGAGTAAAGCATTTCCAATATCTCGTTTTTAAGCGACAATGGTTGTGAGATATACTCGCTTATCAGCATCATGACCATTTGCACTCTGCTCGCATCGCCACTTGCCAGCGTCAATTTGGATTTGCCGAATTTTGACAGGGGTATCATTGATGCCTGCAACAGATTTCGGAAGGCTTGTGCACTATGAGACATTTGCTCGTCAACCATCAAACAAATGCATTCAAAGTCGTCGCTTACATCAATTATGCGCAACAAACTGCCGGGATAATACGAGTAAATGTCATTTTCGGAAAATGAAAGTTTGTCGTTTCCGTTCAAGAGCGTCATTTTTCCTTGTATAATCAGAGTGAATGTGTAGCAGTTGAGCGATTGGGTCATCTCGTTGGTTGTCAATGTGCGCGCGCCGTCGAAAAAGGCACAGGCCATTTTGCCGTTCCACACTTCATGCAAGTGTTCCTTGCCAAATATGTTAAAGTATTCTTGAAGATTATACATGACAATAAAAACTTTGATGTGGCAAAGTTACAAAAAAATTATCAATGTTTCGTTTGGGATAATCATTGGTTTGTTAGAAATTTTGCCCCTTTGCGACTTTACGGTAACTTTGCAATACAAAAATTAACTAATTTAAATCGTATCAATATGGATAAGAAAAAAACTATCGAGGCATTACAATTCTTCGTTACCGGCCTCACCGAAGGTGCTTTAGTTCACAAACTTCAAGGACAACTTTTCAAGTCGCAAGGTTTCGGCAAACTGGGCGACAAATACGTCGGTCACTTCTCTGAGGAAATGGGCTGGGTTGAAAAATTCGTCGACCGCATACTCGACCTCGGTTGCGATGTGAAATTCGACGGGGCAAAGGCACGCGACCTTATCGCTGATCCCATTGACTACATCAAAGCCGACCTCGCCATTCAGGAAAAAGGCGTCGAATTGCTCTACAAGTGCATGGCCGAACTCCATGACGACCCCACCACCTACGACATTTTGAAGGCATATCTTGCCGATGAGGAGGAGGACCTCTACTGGTCGCAGGGTCAACTTGAACTCATCGAAAAAATCGGTGTTCAGAACTGGCTTATCAAACAACTCTAAATCTCACGATAATGGAAGTAAAAGAACAAGTGCTTGAGGTAATGCGCAAGGCCGGTGTGCCTTTGAACGCAGGCAAGGTGGCAGAATTGTCAGGACTTGACCGCAAGGTCGTTGACAAGGCTTTCGCCGATTTGAAAAAGGAAGGCGCCATAGTGTCGCCCGTCCGCTGCAAGTGGGAGCCGGCGAAATAACATTCGCCCTAAATCAACCCGCAAGAAAAGAATTATTCCTAAATTCAGTTGACTGTTGACAAGTGTCCCATTTCCACATGGGACACTTGTTTTATGCGCTAAATGGTTGTTTGTCTGGGTATTGTCGAATAATTAATCAGGTGTCCCGCTGTCCCAAGTGTCCCACATTTCATAAACATGGGACACTTTTGTCTTTGCCTGAAAAAAGTTGACTCATAAAAAGAAAAAAATTTTTATGAAAGAAACGATTCAAGAAAGGCTAGAGTTACAAATGGTGCGAATGCGCAACAAAGGCTACAGCT
>JAFZPB010000205.1 GCA_017552595.1 Muribaculaceae bacterium | reverse complement strand
GTCCGCGACTACTCATAAGGAATTCCGCAAGGTCACCAACTTCATCGGGCGTACCGGCTCTGCCAGCGGGCGAAGCCTCAATCATTTTGCGATAACCTTCGCCGCGAACGCCCTTGAGTTCATCTGCCGCAAGGGGCGTAATGATTATGCCAGGGCTGATTGAATTGATTGTCGCGCCGCGCTTGCCCCAAACGCTAGCCGCCGCCATGACGCGTAGGACATTGCAACGTTTGGAATATTGGTAAGCCTTAAGATTATCCGTTATCGCTTTGATAAGCGGCAAGTCCAAAAGTTCTTCAGTTGGTGTCGTTGCCAGTTGAAAGTTTTGCTCTTCCGTCAACGCGCCGAGTCTGTGTCCGCTTTGCGAGGATATAATCACGCCCGAACCGCCGTCAGCTATCACTTTGCTGAACTCCTCAATCAAAACCGCCGTGCCGTATAAATCAACCTTTAAGATAGCGGCAACGGGTGCTTGCGACGGTGACACGCCCGCCGCGCATATTACGTTCTTTATCGCGCCGAAGGTTTGCGCATGTTCGACGAGCTTTAAAATCGATTCGCGACTTGAAATGTCGACGGCGATTGTCGAAGTCTCAAAGCCCGCGCCCGTAAAAATTTCTGCCGCTGCTTGAGCTACCTCAAGTTTCAAATCGCCAAGGACGACGTGCTTGCCCGCCCCGACGCGTCGAGCTATTGCCTGTCCGATTGAGCCAGTGCCTACCAATACAACTACTTCTTTCATGCCGAATGCCTCCAATTAAAATGCGCCCGTCTTGATATGTGGCACATATGGAGCTTCAAGCGCGGCGATTTCTTCTGGCGAAAGCGTCACGTCGAGCGCGGCGACTGCCTCCTCAATGTGCTTTACGGAAGTTGTCCCGACTATCGGCGCGGTTATAAACGGCTTGCTTAACATCCACGCCAGCGATACTTGCGCCATTGAATGCCCGTTTGCTTTAGCTACCTTTTCCAGATTGTCCACGACGACTTTATCAACTGCGTCAGTCTTGCCCCAAACCATTGGCGACACTTCGTCAACTGAATTGCGCTTTGTAACCGTTCCCCACGAATGGGCGCAACGTCCGCCTGCCAACGGCGACCAAACAACTACCGCCATTTTCCTATCCATGCACAGCGGGAAGATTTCGCGTTCCTCCTCGCGATAAATCAGATTATACTGCGGCTGAAGCGATACGAACTTTGTCCAACCATGAGCCTCGGCGATATTCTGCAAGCGTTCAAGTTGCCACGCGAAAATTGTCGACGCGCCGATATAACGCGCCTTGCCGCTCTTAACCACGTCATGCAACGCCTCCATAGTTTCTTCCATTGGCGTATTCGGGTCGAGACGGTGAATTTGGTACACGTCGACATAATCGAGTTGCAAGCGTTTCAAGCTGTGGTCAATCTCCGCCATGACATTTTTGCGCGAAGTGCCGCCGCCATTCGGACGACCAGGGCGCATTTCAAAATTAACTTTCGTCGCTACGACAATTTCATCACGGTCAAGCCCGAATTCCTTAATGTAGCGTCCCGTAATTTCCTCGCTGGAACCCATCTGATAGACGTTCGCCGTATCGAAATAGTTGATACCAATCTCAATCGCACGCTTGAATATTTCCTTGCCGTCATCATAATCTCGCGCCCACGGAAATACGCCGTTTTCTTTACCGGGCTTGCCGAAACTCATCATGCCGAGGCAAATGCGCGAAACGTCCATGCCGGTGTTGCCAAATTTCACATACTGCATATAAATCCCTCCAAAAAGTTTTTCGCGCACAGCATAGCATTTAGCGTCAACTCTAAGTCAAGGAAAATTTTCATTGCGGACGGGCGCGGAATTGGCTAT
>JAFZPB010000204.1 GCA_017552595.1 Muribaculaceae bacterium | reverse complement strand
GTCGATGATTTTTACCTCAGCCTTACCATAGCCGGAGAGAGTTCCACTTAGTGAGGGCTTTTCTTCGTCGAAGAGGTTTTTTTCGTCTTGAGAATCACCGTTGTAAGTGATTTTGTAATCGTAACCGTTTTTGTCATTTTGCGAGAATTTAATCTTGGCGATATCCACCTTGTCGCCCGAAGCGTCGATGCGAGTGACGCAATAATCGTTGAGGTTGTTCTTGATGTTGTTGAAATCCTCGCGAGTTGTAGGGCTGATGGTCAAGGTGTTTTTATAGACGTTCACTTCGTTGTCGAAGTCATAGCGGCTGCGGAATTCAACGGCCTGCGAGAAATACGGGTCTTTTCCAGGGACAACCACCGAAGCGATGTTGCTCTTTGCGGAGATAGTCACCAGCGGATTGCCTGCTTCATCGACAACAGGCTCGCCATTTTCGTCAAGCACGATTGGCGCCGAAACGACGATATAGTTGAATTTCTGCGGGTCGGAAAGTTGTTCCACGAGATATTCGTGACTCGTAACCGTTGTGGGCTGACTTTCGACGCTTGTCAGCGGTGTAAGGTGCTTACCGTCTGTGAGATACACCCAATAGTGTTCAGGTGTGTTGACGTTGTCAAGGTTGGAATCCCAATCAAGGCTCACTTTGAAATATCCGTCGGTGTCGGACTGTGTGACGGAGGCTTGGAGAGCGACTTCGTAGATAAACACTCGCGGCATAAGGTCGAAATGCTCTTCGCCGGGGTTTTGAGAATTGCCGTATTCGTTGAAGAACTTTGAGTCAATCTCTTTGTCGGGAGCCGACGGGGCGGCGAGTTCATCTTCAAAACGACGGTCGGTGACGAAGATTGTAAGGTTGTTCAAGTCGTAGGCTTCGCCGGCGTTTGAGATGGAGAACCAGTGTGGCAGACCGTTGGTTTTCAACGAGAACACATTGGTGCAATCGTGATAGCAATAGTAGTGGTGTCCCGCTTTCATTTCGTCGATAAACGAATCGATGTTATTTTCCGACGAGAAGTCGTTGACGGGGCTGATTTGCTCAAACATGCGATAGAACGGCTTGATGTAGGTCGAGCGGGGCTTGCCTTTCGAAATGAAGAAAAATCGGCTGGCAGTGACATCGACCGAGAACATATAACCGGGATTTTCGCTGTTGGATACTCTGACAAAGTTGGGCATCAATTTAATCGACTTGACGGCTTTCTCGAAATATTCTCTGCCGTTGCAACTTTTGTGGTCGTTTGGGTTCCACGTGCTCTTAATCTGGACGAGGAGCATTGTCATGCCGTCTTCATTGGGGTTGGGATAGAAATCTTTTTTGTCACCCAGCCAATAGCCGGCGTCGTTCTGTCCCAAATGAGCGTAATAGTTGTAGTCAAGGCGGCGGTTTTGGGTACCGTTGTAATCGTAGGCATAATGAATGCCGGGGATTTCGGGGTTAGAGTACACCTCGCGGAGAAGGGCCATCTGATGGTCGGGCGTAAAGGCCTCGTCGGTGAGATGGGCCGTCTTTTTGACTCCGTTCTCGTAGTAGGAAAATGTGTAGTTTGAATAGTTGAAATGTGTAACTTTCGTTGTAGTCTCGTGATACTCCAACGCGGAAGTCTTGAAAGTGAATGCGGTGATGACGCTCACGGCCATCAGCAGCATAAATCTGGCTGCTTTCATAATAATACTTGAATAATTGGTTATATAAACTCTGAAATTAACCGCCCATGAATCGGCGCTAATTTGCTGGCAACTAAACTAAACGAACTGGTGCCGACGGAAGCGGTGTCGTTTCGGGGCGCAAATTTACAACCATATATTCTTACCGTCAAGAAAATTGCACATCAATCGTTCGAGTGTGCAATTTTTGTCCCATTTCCCGTGTGTTCGATTGCTCGACCGCTCGAACATTCGAACGTTCGAAACAATTCCCAATTATTGAAGCCGGTTTTTTTGGAGTTTCGGCAAAAATGAGTAATTTTGAATGATAATTGCAATTATGAGTTGAAAGATAACAACATTACGATATGACAAAACTACTACCCGCTCTCGCATCTTTGCTCGTAGCGTTTGCTTCGACAGCCCAAAATGCCATACTCAGCGAAGCCGAATTGGCGAAACAGCCCGTCACAATCGACCGCCATCTCGTCAGTCCCGCACAATTTGACTACCCGAAATCGCTTGCAGCCACTCCCAAGGCTGGCAAACGTCAGGCTATCAGCCGCATCGAGGACCTTGCGGGCAGTTATCTGATGTTTTTCGAAACGCCCGTCACGAACACCGTGGTGGATTACACCGAAGTGACTGTCGCCAAGAAAGACGCCACCCACATCACAATCGACGGCTTTTGGGTTGAATCAGCATCGACGCTGACAGCGGAAGTGAACCTCGCCGACGGCACGATTTCCATTCCATCGCAAAAAGTGTATGTCAGTTCGACCTACGGCGAATGCGACCTCGCCCCATGGTATATCGACGAGGAAAACGGCAACAAGGTGACGCCTGTTCGCTCAGTGGCGATTCCGGGCGTGTTTGAAGACGGCAAAATCATTCTCAACTCCTACGCTTGGGGCGTGTTCATTAATGAAGGCACATATAAGGACCAATTTATGATGCTCGGCCTCCAGACGGAATTCTCGCCTGTCAACGGCGAAGACGAAATCGAACTGCTGAGCACCGGACAAAAAACCCGCAACGCCGTGGCAATTAGCCAGCAGGACAAAGTGGTGACCGTCAAGAACTTCGCCAATTACGGTCGCGAAGTCAACATAACCCTCAACGAAGACCGCGCCACCGTCTATATGGAACGCCAAACAATCTATTCCTACTACAGTTCGGAGTCGAACTCGGTTGTAGAATATCAAAGTTACGCCTTAACCGACGACGGCAAAGTTGACTCATCGGCCAACGTGACGGGAACAATCACAAAAAATGCGGTGGAACTCGGCCGTTGGGCATTGCTCATTAAAACCGGCGCCACCACCTACTCCGGCATTGCCTACAACAGTTACAAACTCTGCTATACCGACGGAACAAAGTTCGACGCCGCTTCGGTTGAGCCAACAATGGCTGAAAATGTGGTAGCAACCCGCTATTTCAACTTGTTGGGAATCGAGTCGGCACGCCCCGTCGAAGGCCTCAACATCGTGGTTGAAACCTTTGCCGACGGCACTCGCAAAGCATCGAAACGGTTGTTTTAATCCACGGCCTTTTCGACCGCCAAACTGTCGCTACGCAACATTTTAACCGCCTGTCGCGAAATATCGAGCGTTTTCTCGCGTTATATTCTTATGATGAAGAAAATATTATATCTGTTGACAATAACGGTCCTCGTAATGGGAGCCGACTCCTGCAAGGGTGTTAAAGAATCCACCGCAAACGAGCAGATGGAGCGCGGCGAATATTTCGAGGCTCAGAAGACTTATCGCAAAATTTACAACCGACTGACAAAGAAGGAAGAACGTGCGAAACGCGGCGAAATCGCATTTAAGATGGCAGAGTGCCACCGCCGGCTAAGCCGATATGCCACCGCCGCCTCGGCCTACCAAAATGCCATCCGCTACGGTTATCCCGACTCTATCGCACAACTCCGTCTCGGGCAAATGCTTCAGGCCACAGGCAAATACGGCCCCGCCATCGAGGCCTATGAAGGTTTCCTGTCGCGCTGTCCACAATCCGTCGAAGCCAAAAACGGGCTTGATGGCTGTCGCTACGCCATAGAGCAGAAGAAAAATCCGACGCGCTATGTCGTCAAAACGGCATCGCTGTTCAACTCGCAGCGTTCCGACTTCGCCCCGATGCTTGCCGGAACAAACTTCGACCAACTCTATTTCACCACCACCTCCGAAAAGGTCACAGGCAAAAACCACAGCGAAATCACCGGCATGAAAAATGCCGACGTTTGGGTGGCCAAGAAGAACGAACAGGGTCAATGGCAACGTCCGCAACCCGTTGAAGGCGAACTCAACACCGAACTTGACGAAGGCATCACGGCATTCACTCCCGACGGCTCCACGATGTATCTCACCAAAGCCCGTCGCGAGCCCAACGCCTCGACGTCGGTCGAAATCTTCACATCACAACGCTCTGAAGCGCAATGGAGCGCAGCCCAGAAATACTAACTCTTGAACGACTCGATTTCCGCTTTCGGACATCCGGCAATTTCGCCCGACGGCACTTACCTTTACTTCGCCTCCGATATGCCCGGAGGCTCTGGCGGTAAGGATATCTGGCGAGTCAACATCAAGGAGCGTAAAGGTTCGCTCGAAAACCTCGGCGAACAAATCAACACCGTCGGCGACGACGATTTCCCCTATGTCCGCTCCGACAGCCTGCTCTACTTCTCCTCGAACGGCCATCCCGGACTTGGCGGACTTGATTTCTTCCGCGCAACACTTCAGCCCGACGGCTCATGGAAAGTGGAAAATATGGGCATGCCGATGAATTCATGTGCCGACGACTTCGGCATCACCTACGGTCAGGGCGAATCTGGATTCCTCTCGTCGAACCGTGGCGACGCCCGCGGCTACGACCACATCTATTCATTCGTGCTTCCCGACCTGAAAATCACCATTTCGGGCTATGTGCTCGACAAAGACGAAGAGCCCGTTCCTAACGCCGTCATTCGCATCGTAGGCGACGACGGAACGATTCAGAAGGAAGTGGCACGCACCGACGGCTCGTTTAAATTTCCACTTCAACGAGGTGTCAGTTATGTGATGATGGCTGGCGCTAAGGGCTACCTCAACGCCAAACAGGAATTTACAGCCGACAATGCCGAGGAAGATGCCGACTATGCCATCGACTTCATCCTTTCGTCAATCAACAAGCCCAATGTCATCGACAACATATACTACGACTTCGACAAGGCCACCCTACGGCCCGAATCGAAAGCCGCCCTCGACTCGCTCGTCAATATTCTCAAGGAGAATCCGAACATCACCATCGAAATGGCCTCGCACACCGACCGCTGGGGTACCGATGCCTATAACCTCGACCTCTCCCACCGTCGTGCGAAATCCGTTGTCGACTACCTTATCGCGGCCGGCATCACCGAAGACCGCCTGCAATATCAGGGCTACGGCGAATCCCGCCCCAAACGCGTTACGAAACGCATCGCACGCCTGTTCCCGCAATTCAAAGAGGGCGACCTGCTTGACGAAAAATTCATAGAGACACTGAGCGACGAGGATCAGGAAGCCGCCGACCAAGTGAACCGACGGACCGAATTCCAAGTTCTGTCGGTCGACTACCAAATGTATTAACAATTCCTGCGGTCAAATGAAATTCGTCACCGAAGTACGCGACTTGCCTCATCGAGAAGGGCTTATCAACCACCGGCAGCCCATCGTTATGCTCGGGTCGTGCTTCACCGACAACATTGGCCAACAACTTCGCCGACGACTGTTCGACGTCGAAATCAATCCCTTCGGCACGCTTTATAATCCCGATTCCATCCTTGAGGCCGTGCGCCGGATAGTTTGTCGCAAATATATCACCGAAGACGACATTTTCGAAAGCGACGGCGTTTTCCACTCATGGGTACACCACTCGTCGTTTTCCGCTCGGACAGCCGCCGAACTTCTCGAAAAGGCCAACCGCCGCATCGACATTGCCCACGAGAAACTTAGCAACGCTTCGACGTTAATCGTCACACTTGGCACCGCATACGCTTACCGCCTCTTAACCGACGACCGCACTGTGGCCAACTGCCACAAGCAACCCGCCGCGATGTTCTCCCGCTATTTGTGCCGCCATTCCAACATAAAACTAATGCGCGACACAATTTGCCACATTAACCGCAACATCCACGTTATCGCCACTGTCAGTCCTATCCGGCATCTCGCCGAAGGAGCGCACGACAACGCTTTGAGCAAGGCTCATCTGCTTACCGCAATAGATGCCGACCTTCACTGCAACGACACTTTCGGAGTACGAGATGCAACCTACTTCCCCGCCTTCGAAATAATGCTCGACGAACTGCGCGACTATCGCTTCTATGCGCCCGATTTGGTTCACCCATCTCAACAAGCAATCGACTATATCTACGAGAAATTCGAGCAATCGTTCTGCGACTTCGACACAATACGTCTTTCCGAGCAAATCCTTCGCCTCGCCACCCGAGTCAATCATCGTCCCATCGTCGCCGACGACCCCCGAAACGCCGATTTTGCGAATGACACCCAGCGACATATCGAAAATCTCGTTGCTGAATATCCCTTTTTGGCCGACCGTATCAATCAATTAAAGAATGACTAACAACTCTATCATAAATATCGACAATCTCGTCAATCAGACCGAATTGAGGGTAAACCTTGATGCTCTCGACCACAACTTCCATCTTTACAAATCTATGTTGCGGCCGACGACTGGCATCGTCTGTATGGTTAAAGCCGCGGGCTACGGCGCAGGCTCGGTCGAACTTGCACGCGACCTGCAGGACCAAGGGGCAGCCTATCTCGCCGTGGCTAACCTCGACGAAGGCGTGCAGTTACGCAAGGGCGGCATCACAATGCCGATTATGGTGCTCAACCCTGGCTTCGACATTGATTACAATGCCATGTTCGCCAACCGCCTTGAGCCTGAAGTTTACAATTTCTTTATTCTCAACCGAATAACCAAGGCCGCCCGCCAACGCGGAATCACTGCCTATCCCGTGCATATCAAAATCGACAGCGGCATGCACCGACTCGGCTTCCTTGAGCAAAACATCGACGACCTCGTCAATACCCTCAAAGCCACCGACACAGTCGTTCCCGCATCGATTTTCTCCCACCTCGCCACAGCCGACTGCCTCGACCAAGACGAATACACCCTCGGTCAACTTGAATACTTCGACCGTGTAAGTTCGACGTTTATCGACGCATTTCCACATAAGATTCTGCGTCACATCCTAAACTCCACCGGCATCACCCGATTCAACGAATATCAATACGACCTCGTCCGCTTAGGCATCTGCCTCTACGGCATACCCACCGTCCCTGACGGCTCACAAAGCGGTCTGCGCCCGGTTTCGTCGCTCCACACACGCGTAATATCCATCAAAGAATGGGACGAAGGCACAACTATCGGCTATTCCCGCCGAGGAGTGCTTCACCGCCATTCCCGCATCGCCACTATACCTATCGGATACGCCGACGGCTACAACCGTCTGCTCGGCAACGGCAAAGCCGACGTTTGGATTGCCGACCACCGCTGCCCCACACTTGGCAACATCTGCATGGACGCGTGCATGATTGACGTGACCGACGCTCCCGACTGCCATGTGGGAAGCGAAGTGGAAATCTTCGGCCCGCACATCTCAGTCGAGGAATTGGCCGACAAACTCGGCACTATCACCTATGAGGTGTTGACAGGCGTTTCCTCCCGCGTCAAACGCGTTTATTACCGCGAAAATCCAATATAAACCGACATAACCCGACAACAATATGAAACAATTGACAGTAAAATTGGCCATGGTGGCATTGTTTTTCGCCGCCGTCAGCCTTTGCTCCTGCAACGGCGACAAGAAAATACTCGAAGAGTGCGCCGTAAGCCTTAACGACGACGCAGGAATGAGGCTCGCCACTTTCGGAATCCTTGATGGCGTAGAATACGATGCCGAAAACAACCTACTTTCCATCGAAGTTCACGACACTAAAATCGACCCTCAAATAATCAAAACAAATTTCAATGAGTTAGCCCCCGTTTTTTTTAACGAGTTCTTCTATTTCAACCAAAAGCGGCGTTCTCTCGTGGCCAAAATGGTCAAATCGCTCGACACCAAAGTGGAATTCGAATTCATTCCGACGATGGGAACGGGAACTAAAGCGGAAATCGAAGTCCCCGCGGAAGAATATGTGAAATACAACAACATAATCGTAGATGCCGAGTCAGAACTGAAAGCAAGGCTGATTGCAAAGAACCAATTCTACAACTTCCCTATCTCGCTTCCGAAAGACGAGAAAATCACGGATTTGGGTGTCGAAGACGGGAGAATGGTGGTGACTGTTTCTATCAATCCCGACCTTATCGGGAAAATCAAGGCCGATGAGGGGCAATTCAAACTTCACGGCGTCGAATTGATTACCGACCATCTCCTCGAGGAAGGAAAAATCTGCGCCAAAGGTGATATGGACATCGTTCTACGTTTTGTGGGCCACAACGGCAAAGGCACCGAAGACGTAAAACTTATCTCATCGGTGGTCACTTCGAGATTCGGCTGTTAGGCAACGGCAACCACGACAAACTCTTTGCCGTCGTGGGCAAAGTCGATAAGATTCATCAAATAAGCGTTAATGACAGTGCGATGAGCGGTGTCACGACTCGTGCGTAGTTGCCGACACGCCTCGTCAATAGGCATCTTCCCGTCGTTCTCTACAATCAGGCTCAGCAGACGCTGTTCGTTGCGGCCTATCAGCAAGCCCGACGAATCGCCGTCGGCATTGCGGCGTGCTTTCCATGCTTTGACCATCAAAGAATGCGCCGACACGTTTTCGTCGGCAACACGATAGTAGACACGCAATCGCCCACCGTCCTCCTTGACCTGCACCGGCCGTTCGTCGCCGACAGCGCTGATTTCCACCACATAAACCACCGCACCTTCCACTTGATAGGCCTTCACTTCAATGTCCTGCGGCGGCAGGCAGAACATCTGCGCGGCTTGTTCCACCACATATATATCCTCATCTGAACGGACACCGGCAATCGTGCCGTTGTCCTTCACGCCCACGAGCAAACGGCCGCCCTCGCGGTTGGCGAAAGCGGAAACCGAACGTGCAATCTTTCTTGCGTCGGAGATGGCGAATTTGAAATCCTGCTTGACGTGCTCACCCTCCTCAATCATCTGAGGAAGGATGTTTTTCCCACGCATAGGTCGCAAATCCTTTATCATCGCCGTGGGGTCGGGGGTGTTAAATCGATGATAAAACTTTGCTGATGAGCGAAAGCGTGTGCGACGGAGCGTCGTCCCAGAAGTTTTCGTATTGGGCAATGTTGTCGGCGCCGCCTGGGGTGTCGCTCACCACGCGCAGACAAAAGAAACGCACATTTTTCAGATAGCACACCTGGGCAATCGCACCCGACTCCATATCGACCGCCAAAACTTCGGGATAAAGCGAACGGATTCGCGTCACTTCATCCTCACGGGAGACGAAGATATCGCCCGTACAGAGCAGTCCGTGATGGATTCGCGGGTCGTCGTATAAACAGGGCAAGTCGTTGAGTTCGGTGTCGGTCAAAAAGAACTTCGGACAACGGGCCGCCTCGCCCCACTCCGTGCCCGGGCCACACCAAACGTCGTGGTAGGCGATTCGTTCCGCCACTACCACGTCGAGGATATTGGCCTCGCTGCCGGCACCGCCAGCCACACCGGTGTTAATCACCAATTCGGGGTGGAAATTCTCGATAAGAGTCAGCGTGCCGATGGCGGCATTGACCTTGCCGATGCCGCACTGCATCACTATAACCTCATGGCGGCCAATTTTGCCAGTTGTGAACGGAATGTCGTTGATGGTCACCAACGACGGAAGTTGTATCATCGGGCGGAGAAGCCGCATCTCCTTGCCCATCGCTACGATTATACCTATTTTCATAAGGAGTGGGAAATTAGAAATTAGTAATTGGGAGTTGTCTGATTAGTCTGAGTTGTCCGATAATTCTTTAAACTTTATAACAACTTCCTTATCTTTAGATAATAATAAGCGAGAATAGAGAGGACTGTCGAAGCGAGTAAAACCAGCGGGAATCCCCATCCCCACGACTCCATGCCGTTAATGAGGTTCATCCCGTAAAGACCTGCGATAAGCGTCGGTACCATTAGAATTATCGTGATGATTGTCAGCGTTTTCATCGTGCCGTTTAGGCTATTTCCGATAATCGACGAATAGGATGTCTGTTGACGTTCAAGCACATCGCCATAGATTTTGGCGGTATCGTAGGCCTGAACGAGTTCGATTTCTGCGTCGTCGAGAAGGTCCTCGTTGTATTCCTTATCGCGGAGATATTTCTTAAGCCGCATCAGCACGACGTCGTTGCCGCGGAGCGAGGTTTCGAAATAGACCAAGAATTTTGCTATACCCATCATACGCTGAAGTTCGTCGTTCGACATTTTCTTTTCAAGCAGGTCCTCCGCATCCTTCATCATCGAATTCATCTGCTTGAGGTATTTCAAGTACCATACCGATGTGGAAAGCAACAACGCCAACAGCAGGTCGTAGCGGCGTCGGTCGGTGATTTTGCGGCGACAACTCCAACTGATGAAATCGTTGAACACTTCGCCCGAAAAATGGCTTACGGAAATAAAAACATCATCGCGCATCATTAACGCTATCGGGCGTGTCAAATAGACATCTTCATCGTCCTCACGCCACTTCACAGGCATGCGGACAATCACCATCAGCCAACCCTCGTCGACTTCCATACGAGGGCGTTCTTCGGAGTCTTCTGCATCGTGGGCGAAATCGAGAGGTACGCCGAAGCGTTGCTCGAGGTCGGCCATTTCAGCCGCTGTCGGGCACGTCACCCTTATCCAGCAATCGCTTTCCCACTCGTCGATTTTCTTGAATCCGATGTCATTTTTCCAATATTCAACCATGGTCGTTTAGCGTTTAGAAATGATATATCATAATGCCCGAAGGCCTTCAGTTCGCAAAGATAGTGATTTCCCGCCATGTTTGCAACCCTTTCCTCTTTACTTCACATCGAAGCGGTAAATCTCGTTGCCGCGGGTGCCTACCACTGCCGAGTTGCCGTGAACGGCCGGCGACGACTCGAAATTGTGGCCCATGCGCTCCTTGAAGAGAATTTCACCCGTCTTGCCGCGAATGAGATAGACATTGCCGGCGCAGTCGCCCTGAAAGATGAAAAGTTCGTTGTTCTCGTTGTAGAAGCCCACTGGCGACGACCAAGCGTAGTGTACCATCGGTATGCGGTAGCGGATTTCGCCCGTGGCGGTGTCAAAAGCGAAAAACTCACCCTTCGGAATCGACGTAGTGAAGCACAGCGGCACGAAAATCAACCCTTCGCAATCGCCGTGGCCGAGCAGCGGCGAGGCATATTGTCCACCGTCGAAATGCTGTTCGGGAGTGTCCCAACGGCTGGCGGGAATCTTTTGTTCCCAAATAAGGCTGCCGTCGAGCCCGTTAAGTTTGACAAAATGGCACGAGCCATTTTGTCCCTGCTTGTCCACTTCGCAACCAGTGTAAATCACAGGATGTCCGTTTTCCTCAGCCACCACAATCGAGCCGTCGGTGTCGTCGTGGTTGTTGTAGTGCCAAACAGGACGCATCGTGTCGAGGTTGACGCAGAGGATATTGCCGAGATTGTCGCCGAAATAGCCGTAATTGCGGTAAATTGCCACGCTCGATTCGATTCCTCCCGCACGGCTGCCTTTTGCCTTGAAGCGCAGGGCAGTGTGCAAGGCGATTTTTCCGTCACGACGCGAGAACTTGGAGAATGTGCCGTTTTCGCCGGGCCAGAAAAGGAATCCACCGGCGACTACAGGCGACGAGTCGAATGCCCCCCAACTCCGCCACGAGCGCGGGTCGGAGTGGAAGAATTTCTGACGTTGGCTTACCAAGTCGATTGCCATACAGCCGAAAGGTGCGCCGCAAGGAATGCCCTGCCCGACATAAAGCGTCGGATAGGCGAAGTCGGGGTCGAGCGACACCGACCCTTTGACGGTGTTAATCAGGTCAAAATGATGGCGAGAAGCCTTGCCAGTCTCGAAATTGATGAAATATACATGGCCTGCGAGCGACCCCTGAATTATTTCGTCGGCGGCAAAATCGTCGGTCAGCGACGCACCTTCACGACGAAAGCGCTCCACAACGCTGTCGGGCCAATGGACGAATACCGGTTGGCCGTTCCAGCCCGAACCGCTACCCCATTTGTTTTTCGCCGACGAAGGGCTGAACGTTCGGAACGTCCACACCTTCTCGATGCGCGACGGCGTGCCTTTGACTGTGCCATGCATATCGGCGTCACGCCGTTGAGTGCCACGGAAAACGGGGATGCCTTCAACACCGACATAGTCGTTGAGGTTGATATCTATTTCGGCAGGCGTTACCGTGTCGGCTTTAACCAATTCAAAAACAAGGTTATTTACCGATGCGAAAGACGTGTCGGGCAGACGGGTAATTTCGACAGCCGCGGCGACAGTGTCGGCGACTATAGAATCGGCATCAGCGTGGGCTGACGGTTTAGCGTTCTTGTCACATTGCGACATACTTGCCATTACGGCAAGGGCTGCGACGATTATTGTTATTCGTTTCATATCGATAGGAAAAGATTTTATGGAAATTGTTTTGAGCAACA
This sequence comes from Muribaculaceae bacterium, assembly GCA_017552595.1. GTDB lineage: Bacteria > Bacteroidota > Bacteroidia > Bacteroidales > Muribaculaceae > RUG14106. The sequence goes on along the minus strand of JAFZPB010000204.1, from coordinate 1,083 downwards.
AAGTTAGTCATTTTCCATGAAAAAGCATAGTTTTGTAAAGTTGAAAGTTGAAATGGAAGTCAATTGACCGAATAATCGAATTCTCAAGCCAGTGAAACATTTAATAATAAGAATATGCTCGGCAAGACTGCCGAGCATATTCTTTTGTTGTCTCTATCTTTATTACCTTCCGCTTAGCGAAACAGAGAATGCATTCCCAATTCTAACAACTTTGGCGGCATTAAAAACTTTTCTTGTCACGGGTCGCTGATGGGAGAAGATGTGTATCAACTAATGTAAATTCCTTTATCAAGCCGATAACATATTTGAGAAAACGGTTGCCACTTGTATTATCTTCACTTATTGGAATATAGTCGCCTTGATATATTTTTCCATTCAATTTGACTTTATATTTTAAGACCACTCCTGTAAGAAGTCTGTTTGGCGCAGTGTCTTTCTCCAAATTGTCTAAATCCTTACTGTCGTATAAGTAACAAGTGTATTCGGAATGTAATCGATGTGTTATTTTCCCTGACAAAAACTCGTAGAATGTTATGCTGGGGTCATCGGGATGATGGTCTTCCGACCATACAATAATGTAATTAGCATCAACTGGTTTAATCATAAATGCATTACCAGATTTGTCGAATAGAAAGTCAAATTGAGTTGACGCATTTGTTTCGTCTTCGACAGTAGGTCCAGGAAAATAGGTGGTCTCCTCTTCCGCCGATTTGAATCCACATAAAAGCACAACGAGAGAAATTGTTATGCTCAACTTTAAAAATACTATATTTTTCATTTACCTATTTTATAAAAGTTTGACAATGATATTAATTTAAAATAGTATCCGTGTGATTTGTGAACTATCTGACAATTACTTTCTTTGCCGTGCCGTCGGTGTAGCGGACAATGTAAATGCCTGCCGTCGAGGGCTTCTCTGCCAAACGTATGCCCCGCAGGTCGTACCATTCGGCAGTGTTGGCTTTCGTCGCATCGTAAACAACACTTTCTGTTCCGGCAATAGACGGGGCATCGAAGTCGGCATACTCAAATATCAATTCTCCATTGTCAAAAACTTTTTCCACCCTATCATACTCACCATTG
>JAFZPB010000203.1 GCA_017552595.1 Muribaculaceae bacterium | reverse complement strand
TTGGCACATTCACCACAGGCGCAAAGCCCGCAGGTTCTCTGCCTAAAGACCCGTCAAGTTACGCCACCGTCGATGGATATAGCCTCGAAAGCATTTGGCTCTACTCGGTCAACACCAACAACTTCCCGACGGAACTCGCAGGCGACCACCGCGCCTTCGCATACCTTAATGGCAAACTTTACGTTTCCACCCGCGAAAACGGCGTGGGCAAACTGTTGGAATACAGTGCCGCCGACGGAACTCTTCTCCGCACAATCTCCCTCTCTGGCGACTACTCCACATTGTCTTCCGGAAGTTCAATCGGATATGTTTGTAACGACGTATTTACCGACGGTGCAGGCCACCTTTGCGTGAGCAATATGTGTACGTCAATCAGTGCAACTTCTCAGTTGACTGTTTGTACGGTAAATGTTTCCACCGGTGTCACCACCCGTGTGTTCCAATCGTCACTTGCCGACGCTTCTATGCGTCTCGACTACATGTCGGCAACGGGCGACGTAACGGCTTCGGGCGGTGTGCTTTATGCCGCAACAACAGCATCAGGCTCTGAGAACCAAAACCGCGTTTATCGTTTCACCCGCGGTTCCGGCTCGACTTGGACGACGGCTTACACCACCATCGGAAGTTGGTATCCCACCAACGCCGTTTCGAACGGCACTGGCGCTCGTGTAACTGCTGTCACCTCATCGAGATTCATTCTTGACGGCGGCGGCTCGAACGCGACATTCTATGACTTCGCCGCTAACGGCACCGCAACGATGCGCGGTAACTTCGAACAGAACACGGCCATCAAACCGACCGGCGTATTCGGCAACGGCGCATGCATCGGCACAGTCAACGATTCTCCAATCTTCGCCTACTCCTACAGCGACCGCAGTAGCGGATATCAAATAGGTCTCTCAACTTTGCCCGACCAGACGAACTTCGCCAACTCCACCCACCTTTGGTCAGTTCCTGCCGAAACTATGGGTACCGTCGATAACAACTCCACCACTTGCCAACCGATTATCGTCAATAACGGCGACGGCACTTCCACTCTATTTATCTACGCTCCGCTCAACGGTATCGGTGCTTATAAGATTACAAAATCTCAATCCACGCCCGACCTCGAAGCCGTCACGCTGAACACGCCAGCAAATGGCACGACCACAAGCGCATCGTTCACCTTCTCGTGGAGCGCAATCTCCGGAGCGACCTACACTGTGGAAATATCCAAATCTGCTAATTTCACCTCTCTCTATGCTTCGAAGAGCGGAATCACAACAAATTCCATCGCTTCAAGCCAATTCAATCTTGAAGAGTCCACAACTTACTATTGGCGCGTCAAGGCTGAAAAATCGGGCTACAACTCATCGCAGTCGGTTGTCTATTCATTCACAACGCCCGCCACTCCGACGGTGCCGACTCCAGTGTTGACATCGCCCGCCAACGGCGCCACTGTCGAAAGTTCGTTCTCGTTCGCATGGAATGCCATCACTGGAGCAACCTACACTCTCGAAATCTCGCGTGTTTCGACGTTCGCAAGCATACTCTACACCTCGACAACCACGAGCACGTCGGTAGCATCGTCATCGTTCAGTTTCGACAGTTCGACCACATACTACTGGCGAGTACGCGCCAACATCAGCGGCTACAACGAATCGGTTTCCGAAGTTCGCTCGTTCACCACTCCGGCGCCCGTAATCGTGCTTCCGAAAGACCCTGCGACATACTCCGACTCAAACGGATTCTCAATTGAGAGCGTATGGCTCTACTCAAACAATAAAGGCAACTTCCCGACGGAACTCGCAGGCGACCACCGCGGCTTCACGTATCTCAACGGCAAACTCTATGTAGCCACCCGTGCCGACGGTGTCGGTTCGCTCCTTGAATACGATGCTGCGACATTGCAACTCCTGCGCACAATCTCCCTCTCGGGCGACTATCTGACACTCGCCAACGGCACGACGCTGCAATTCCCATGTAATGACGTATTCGTCGATACGGCCGGCCACCTCTGCGTAAGCAATATGGCTATTACATTCGATTCGAGTTCGCAACTCACCGTCTGTACCGTCAACCTCTCGACCGGTGCGACCACTCGCGTATTCCAATCATCGTTGACTGCATCTGAACGTGTCGACTTTATGTCGGCCTACGGCGACGTTACGGCTTCGGGCGGCGTGCTTTACGGTTCGACCGGCGCTTCAGGTACGGATAACAAAAACCGCGTCTATCGTTTCACCCGCGGCTCAGGTTCGACTTGGACAACAGCCTACACGACTATCAGTTCTTACTGTCCTTCAACGTCAACGAACAACGGTTACGGCTCGCGTGCAATAGCCCTTTCCGCTTCACAGTTTATTCTCGACGGCTCTGTATCGTCGGCATCGATTTACACCTTCGTTGCAAACGGAAACGCCACATTGGGTGCTAACTTCAGCCAAAACACTACCAACGAACCCGTAAATAACTGGGGCAACGGCGCATGTATCGCATCTATCGGCGGCACGCAACTCATCGCCTACGCTTACGATTCCCGTTCGACCGGTTCGCAGTTCGCAATAGCCACCTGCCCCTCGACAACGTCGTTCGCCAATACGAGCATGATGTGGCAACTCCCAGCCGCAACCCTTGGCAGCGCCACCAACTCCTACTCATCGACACAACCAATCCTCGTTGATAACGGCGACGGTACGGGTTACCTCTACATCTACGCTCCACTCAACGGTATCGGCGCTTACAAGTTGACCAACAACAACTACACGCCGCCGCTGCCCGACCTTGACGCCGTGACACTCATCTCGCCGACCGACGGCGAACAAACGGCCGAAGATTTCAACTTCTCATGGAGCGCAATCTCTGGAGCAACCTACACGATTGAAATCTCGACATCATCGTCGTTCTCGTCAATTGCGTTTACCTCCACAACGTCATCGACATCAATCAACTCCTCATTGTTCGGTCTGAACCAATCGACAACCTACTACTGGAGAATTAAAGCGGCCAAAGCCAACTACAATACGTCGACATCCGCCGTACGCTCGTTCCGCACCGCCGACCCGGTCATTCCCGACCTTGATGCAGTGACACTGTCTTCACCCGCAAACGGCGCGACGGTTGACCAAAATGCCGGATTCACATTCTCGTGGAGCGCAATTACCGGCGCAACCTACACGGTGGAAATTTCGACATCGTCGTCGTTCGCTTCCCTCGTAGGTTCCAGCACAGTCAGCACCAACTCAATCGTTTCAAGCCAATTCAACCTTGAACCTTCGACCACCTACTATTGGCGAGTACATGCCGCAAAATCCGGCTACAACTCGTCAGTTTCGGGATATCGTTCGTTCACCACTTCGGCAAAGCCCGACCTTGCCGCTGTCAACCTGATTTCGCCCGCAAACGGAGCCCACGTTGATGAAGGCTTCTCATTCTCATGGAGCGCAATCACAGGCGCAACCTACACACTTGAAATTTCGCTCGTTCAATCAATGCGCACCATCAGTTTCACGACGACAACGAGCAACACAAGTGTAAGTTCAAACCAATTCAACCTCCAAGAGGGCACCACTTATTATTGGCGTGTACGCGCAAACAAGAGCGGCTACAATGAGTCGGTTTCCGTTATTCGCTCGGTTACGATTAACGAGCCAGTGGTTGTTGTCGACGACCGCCCGAAAGACACCGGCACTTACGCCAACTCCGGCAATCTACAGATTGACAGCGAGGCCCACTACACGCTTATCAGTGGCAACCTTCTTGAAGCCATCACTGGTGACGATATGCGCGGAATGGCTGCCCTCAACGACAAAGTCTATGTTATTCAGCGTGTTGGCGTCAACACTGATGAAGTGTCGGTAGTTCTTAAAGAGTTCGACGGCTTCACCTGCCAACTTCTCCGCGAAATCCTTCTGACGGGCGACTGCATGGAGCTTGAAGACGGAACGGCTCTCGGCTATCCTGGCAACGACGTATTCGTTGACGATGCCGGACATCTCTGCGTTAGCAACATGGCTACATCGTTTACCGACAGGTCGCAACTCACAGTGTGTACGGTCAACACCTCAACTGGCGCAACAACCCGCGTATTCCAATCTTCAATCAGTGCCTCGATGCGTATCGACTATATGTCGGCTTATGGTGATGTCACCAATGGCGGCTACCTCTTCGGCGCCACATCGGGTGTAGGTTCAAACAACAAAGACTATATCTATCGTTGGCACCGCAACGGCACAGGAAGTTGGACTCAAGAATACACCCGCCTACGCTCCTACTATCCGTCACAATCGAATTATAATCGTTCAAACGGTAACGGCGGTCGCGTGATGCCTATCGACGCAACGAACTTCATATTTGACTCGTCGAACACGTATCCCACCCGCTACGCTTTCTCAAACGGAAGCCAAGTACGCCTCTCCGACAGTTTCGCAAACAACACGGCATTGCGTCCGGATGGAGTGGCTGCAGCAGGTATGTGTAAGGCATCACTTACAACACCTAACGAGCCCAATCCTATCGAGTTGTTTATCTATGTCAGCGACGACCAAGAGTCCGACCTCTACCGATTCAACATTGTCCGAAATCCCAGCAACTTCTCATTCAGCAACATGACATTGGCATGGACAGTGCCGACTGCAGGTATTGGCAAACTCGGTAGCGGCTACGTGACGGCTCAACCCGCCGCACTCAACCGACCCGACGGTTCACTCCTCGTCTATATGTATGTGCCTAAGAACGGCCTTATCTCCTACCACATCTATGACCCGACTTGCCAATACAGCACCGACGTAGAAGAAGTTTCGGATGATATTAGCACCTTCGAAATCCACTACAACGGACAGGATGTCTTCACCGACGAAACCGCCGATATCGCCGTCTATACTCCCGCCGGAGCGTTGGCAGTAATCAAGAACGGCACTCAGAGAGTAAGTGTCGGGCATCTCTCCACAGGCGTTTACATCGTCAAAGCAGTAAGCGAATCACGCGTTGCCACTCGCACCATCTTGGTTCGCTGATAATAATCGTTTCATAATAATTTGTTCGACGGTCGCCAATTGGCGACCGTCGTTTTTTCGGGGTTTTGGACCAAAAACAAAACAATTATTAGTAGAAAAGTCGGCAATATTAGTTGAAAAGTAGTTCATTCGGCAAAATGCGCTTGATAATTCGCCGAAAATTGCTAATTTTGTAAACGATATATAATTACAAATGGAATTTACAGCGCAACAGATAGCCGCTCTTGTTGGCGGCACCGTAGAAGGCGATCCCAATGTCAAAGTCGCCACATTCGCGAAAATCGAAGAAGGCCATCCCGGGGCCATTTCGTTCCTTTCGAATCCTAAATACACTCATTATATCTACACGACTCGTTCGTCGGCAGTGCTTGTCAAGCGTGACTTTGTCGCCGAACAGCCTGTGACGACCACGCTTATCCGCGTTGACGACCCCTATTCCACCCTCGCCCAACTGCTGAAGATGGTGGCCGACTACGTCATTCCACGTCATTCGGGCATCGAGCAACCTTCGTTCATAGCCGAAGGCGTCGAAATCCCCGACGACGCATACGTCGGCGCATTCGCCTACATTGCCAAAGGTGCGAAAATCGGACACGGGGCACAGATTTTCCCCCATGTCTATATCGGCGAGAACGTCGAAATAGGCGAAGGGACAACGCTCTACGCAGGTGTAAAAGTGTATTACAACTGCAAAATCGGCCGCAACTGCGTGTTGCATGCCGGAGCGGTCGTCGGAAGTGACGGATTCGGTTTCGCCCCCGTTGACGGAGTTTATCACAAGATTCCGCAACTCGGCAATGTCGTTATCGAAGACGACGTAGAAATCGGAGCGAACACCACTATCGACCGCGCCGTGATGGGTTCGACCCGTATCGCTCGCGGAGTAAAACTCGACAACCTTATTCAAGTGGCCCACAACGTCAGCATCGGCGAAAACACCGTCATGGCTGCACAGGTGGGCATCGCCGGCTCGACCAAAATCGGCGGCCAGTGTATCGTGGGCGGACAAGTGGGATTCGCCGGGCATCTTAACATCGCCGACAACACAACCATCGGCGCTCAGGCAGGCGTCACCGCAAACACCACTCCGGGAAGCCGAATCATCGGTTCGCCCGCTATCAACGCCACCGACTTCGCCCGTCAAGTTGTCTATACTAAAAAACTCGGTGAACTAAACGCCACTGTTCGAAACATAGAAAAACAATTAAAAAACAAATAATGGCAAAATCTGACATCAACCAACTTACCCTCGCCGCACCGTTTAAGGTCGTCGGCAAGGGACTTCACACCGGTCTGGAAATCGAAGCGGAATTTCTTCCCGCTCCCGAAGACCATGGACGTAAAATTCAGCGCATCGACCTCCCCGACCAGCCTATAATCGACTGCCTCGCCGAAAACGTGGTGGAAACCACCCGCGGTACGGTAATCGCAAAGGGCGATGCCCGAGTCAGCACCATCGAACACGCTATGGCGGCCCTCTATGCCGCAGGAATCGACAACTGTCTCATTCGCGTCAACGCGCCCGAACTGCCCATCCTCGACGGTTCGTCGCGCATCTACTGCGACAAAATCAAGGAAGTGGGAATCGAACGACAAGCCAGAGAAAAGGACTTCTACATCATCAAACATAAAATCGAAGTGCGCGACGAAGAAAGCGGCGCATCGCTAATCGTCCTTCCCGACGACGATTTCCGAATCGACACTCTAATCGAATTCGACTCGCCTGTGCTTACCAATCAGTTCGCCACGCTCAACAATCTTAGGGACTTCGATACGCAAATCGCATCGAGCCGCACTTTCGTGTTCGTTCGCGAAATCGAACCTCTGCTCAAACTCAATCTCATCAAAGGCGGCGACCTTGACAACGCCATCGTCATCTACGACTCGCCGCTGAAACAGTCCGACCTCGACCGCATAGCCGACCTTATCGGCGTGCCCCGCAAGCAAGTAAGCGAATTCGGATATATCAACAACCGTCCGCTCACTTCCGACAACGAACCCGCACGGCATAAACTCCTCGACGTAATCGGCGACGTGTCGCTTATCGGACGCCCGATGAAAGGCCGCATTATCGCCACCCGTCCGGGCCACAAAATCAACACGACTTTTGCAAAGAAGATCCGCACCGAACTACGCCGTCAGGAAATTCAGGCTCCCACCTACAATCCTTCAGTTGAGCCTATTATGGATGTGAACCGCATCCGCCAATATCTCCCCCACCGCTATCCGTTCCTCCTCGTGGATAAAATCATCGAGATGGACCGCAAGCACATCGTCGGCGTAAAGAACGTCACGGTCAACGAGCCGTTCTTCCAAGGCCACTTCCCGCAAGAGCCGGTGATGCCCGGAGTGCTTCTCATCGAAGCGATGGCACAGACGGGCGGACTGCTCGTGCTCACCACTCTCGACGAGCCCGAAAGTTATTCCACCTACTTTATGAAAATCGACAATGTCAAATTCCGCCAAAAAGTGGTGCCGGGCGACACTGTCCTCTTCCACCTTTCTTTTATCACCGAACTCCGTCGCGGCGTGGCCGTCATGAAGGGTTTCGCCTTCGTCGGTGAGAAAATCGTGGCTGAATGCGAATTTATGGCAATGATTTCTAAGAACTCGTAATCAAACTCTCCTCTCTAAATATGGCTAATATCCATCCGCTTACATCTATCCACCCCGACGCGAAGATTGCCGACAACGTCACCGTCGGCCCGTTCTCCACTATCCATGAGAATGTCGAAATCGGTGAAGGCACGATTATCGAAAGTAACGTCACTATATTCCCAGGCGCGAGAATCGGCAAAAACTGCCACATCTTTCCAGGAGCCGCAATATCAGGCATTCCTCAGGACTTGAAATTCGCCGGCGAAGAGTCGCTCGCCATCATCGGCGACAACACGATGATTCGCGAATGTGTCACCGTTCACCGCGGCACGGCTTCGAAAGGCAAAACCGTCGTCGGCAACAACTGTCTCCTTATGGCATACAGCCACGTTGCCCACGACTGCGTTATCGGCAACAATATCATCATCGCAAATGCATCGCAACTTGCGGGCGAAGTGGTGGTTGACGACTTCGCAATCATCGGCGGCGGCACTCTTATCCACCAATTCTGCCATATCGGATGCCACGTGATGATACAAGGTGGCGTCAGAATCGGCAAGGATATTCCTCCGTATGTCAAGGCAGCCCGCGAACCAGTGGCTTATACCGGCATCAACTCCGTAGGTCTGCATCGCCGTGGATTCTCCGACGAGGCTATCGAAACCATTGCCGAGACCTATCGCAAAATCTATTTCTCTGCACTCAATGTCAGCGACGCCGTAGCCTACATACGTGCCGAACTGCCATCAACGCCAGAGCGCGAGACAATCCTCTCGTTCATCGAAAATTCCCAACGCGGAATCCTTCGCGGATACTCCAGATAATGGCGGAACACAATGTCACCGGTCATTGGGGCGAACAGGTCGCCTGCGACACCCTCGTTGCGGCAGGTTATGCCATCGTCGAGCGAAATTGGCGGTCGGGACATTATGAAATCGACATCGTGGCGATGAAAGGCCAATATATCGTCTTCGTGGAAGTCAAAACCCGCGAGGACGATTTCGTTGACCCCGTCGACTCTATCGACGCGAAAAAAATCATGCGAATCTGCCGTGCCGCCGACGTCTATATCCGCGCCAACGACATTCCTCACGAAGCCCAATTCGACATCATCACCATAGTCGGCACTCCCGACAACTACCACGTCGAGCATATCCCCGACGCATTCCTCCCCCCATTGAAAACTTACAGATGACATTATGAATACTATCCGATTAAAATTGCTCGCCGCCATTGCCGTACTCGGTTTTGCCGGCTTGTTCGCTCAAAACAACGTTCAACCATATTTCACAGTTGAGCAACTGCCCGACCTTATCAAGTGCCTGCCCGCACCGCCCGCTTTCGACAGTCCTGAATTTGCCAATGACATGATGCGCTACGCATGGGGCAAACAACAACGCACCGACTCCATACGCGCCGAGATGGCTAAACGCGACGCCGTGTGGTCGTTCGAAGCCCTGTTGGCGGAATTGTCAGTGCCGTTCGGACTGAATATCAGCAGGGAAGACACACCCGAAATCTGGGAACTTATGGAAACGAGCCTCGTCACCACGGATGCAATGCGCGTGGCGCCCAAGGCATATTATCATCGTCAACGACCGTTTGAGCGTTTCAACGATAAGATGCTCACCGACGAAGAGGACGATTTGCGCGGCGAAGGGTCATACCCCTCAGGACACACCATGCGCGGATGGACAGCCTCTCTGCTTTTGGCGGAAATCAATCCTTCGGCCGCCGAAGCCATCTATGCCCGTGGTTGGATTTATTGCGAAAACCGCGTGATTGCAGGCGCACACTGGCAGAGCGACATCGATGTCACCCGAGTGGCTGCAAGCATAGCCTTCGCAGCACTTCACACAAGCCCCGCTTTCCTCGACCAAATGAAGAAAGCCCAAGCCGAATACAGGAAGTTATCAGGCAAGTAGGGGTTCGCGGAACAATTGGCTCCTGCCCATTATTTCATTCCGAATTGGCTTTTCAGCCAAGCCACAGCCATATCGGTTTGCCACGGATAAAGCCAGTGTCCCGTGTCGCGAGCCACATGGAGTTGCTTCGGCGCGGTAATCACGTTGTAGGCGCTGAATGTTGATGTGGGGCAACACACATGGTCGTTGAATCCCCATGCGTAGAATCCGGGAGTGCGCAAGATTCGGGCGAAATTCACGGTATCGTAATAGCGCGACACTTCCATGCGTGCCTTCAAATTGGCCTCTTTGGGATTGCGGAAAAGATGAGGCCAACCACCGCCGCGACCGTAGTGATAGCCCGTAACGTCGCAGAACGCGGGGAAATAGGCGAACAGGGCACTGACACGCTTGTCAAGTGCCGCAGTCATTATCGACAGCATACCGCCTTGACTGCCGCCATAGGTGGCTATGCGTGAAGAATCCACGTCATCGCGGCTACAAAGGTAGTCGATTGCGCGGACACACCCGAGAATCGCCCGCTTATAATAATATGTGTCACGATTGTCAATCCCTTGAGATGTATAATTTGCCAATGCGCCCTTTTCAAGTTTGCGATAATAATCCTTTGGCTGGTCGACAGGAATACCATGGACACCGATTTCAAGCACCACGAAACCCTCGTTTGCCAATTCGTGAGGACCTTTGAACGAACGCACGGCGGCTCCTGGAAGACGAAGGATGGCAGGTTTTCGCCCAGGCTTTTTCGGCACTGTCAGCACGCCATATACGAATGTGCCTTCCTTATAGGATTGAATTTTGACGTAATAAACATCAACTTTGGCATTGCTCTCGTCAGGGTTGCGACGTTCCGTCGTTATCATCTCCACCTTCGCCGCTTCCGCCATGGCATCGTTCCAGAACTTCTCGAAATCGGCGGGCATAGTCGTTGTCGGTTCGATACTGTATGGGTCGAAGGCGATATTTGTCATCGAAGAATAACTGTTGCCTTCGTAATCCATCTTTACACGCACGTTGATGAATCCCGGCGATTTAGCGCCCGGCACGTCGAAATGCGCCATACCTTCGCTATCGGTTGTGACTGAAGCGGTTTTTACGGCGTCGAGTTTGTCAGGCCCATAACTATAGGTGATTTCCGTGTTGGCCATTCGGGCGTTTTCCTTAATGGCGTAAGCCGTAATATGGGCCGTTTCGCCAGTGTGGTAGGTCCAGTCGGCATGGTCGGGTTCGGCAACGACTGTAATAAATTGACGTGACGGCACTTGTGCCGATATCACGGAAACTGATGTGGCGGCGACAGCGGCAAAGAAAAAGCGACTGATGTTTTTTACGATATTTTGCATTGGCATAGAGTTTAAAAGAATTTAGTTGTCGAAATTAGTCATCACAAAATTAACGAATATATTTCGGAAAACCGCCCAAAAGGCAATAATTATTGTCCTCACCCATTTCAACAAAAGAGGAATAGGTATATGGGATAATCTTTTACATTATCATTGTTCAGCACAAATCATCAAACACCTGGCCTCCTGTCCATTCTTTTCCTTGAGCAATCGTAAAGTATTTAAGAGCACCAGCCTCTTCAAAATAGGATTGAGCATTGTGATGATAGAATTTGTTGTCATTACAAGTAACTTTTGACAATAACCAACGTTTTACCGCATCCTCTTTCTCATTCTTACACATAACAATTAATGTCTTTTCATCCTCTGAAAACGCCGTGTCAACCACTATTGCCTCAACAAATTTATTTCGACTATAGACCGAGCCCTTAATCAACCGCTTTGAATATTCTTTAAGCGAACTACTTGCTATTCCATCCGGACATGAGGGGAATTCAGTCGGTGTTTTCCAGTCCACTTGAATAGCATTAGGAGTATGTGATGCCTGTTCGCTTGTCATTAAACCACTTGTTGCAAAAGATTTGTTTAGAGAATTTGAGTTTATTCGTTCTTTGTAAACCCATTCACCAAGTCTTCCTCCGCTTAATTTAGGTTGTTTTGCCCAATTACTAAGCCTTTCAAGTGATGCCTTTGCTTCTTTTGGACTAACCGCCCTCATCCAATCAAAGTTAGGATCTTCTTTTTCATGGCCTTTAAGCATTGCAGGATTCTCCAAAAATGCCTCAATACTACCACAGATCATTTCTATTTTTGCCCTTGTTATTTCATTGTTCAAAGCATTCTCTAATCGTGTCACCCAACGAAGATTCTCCGGCCGATTGTTTTGTCTATTAGTATCTATGTGGTCAACGACATACTGTGTTGTTGGCGGCTCTCCTAGAAAGGCGTAAGCCACAATGCGATGAATGCGTTCAACCCCAATGTAGTTATAGCCATTTACCTCATTAGTTTTGCCGAAAGTCCAAATGTTATCATATTTTCGTATTCGCTTGCTTTCACGCGAATGCCTCATAACCGAACCATTATCCCGAACCGCATAGTGCTCTCCTTTGTATGTGCACTCTCGCACTTCATTGAAATAATCATCAACAGCGATCATTGTTCAGGAATATTTTTGGGTACAAAATCTAAAGTCATATTCAACGCCCCTGCGATTTTGCAAAGGATATCAAGACCTACGGAAAACCTGCCCTGCTCAATTCGACTAAAATTGGCAGGATCTATTCCTGCAATAGAAGCGACATCTTTAGCGTCTAATCCCAGAGCATTTCGTATTTCCTTAATTCTACTGCCTATTCTTACTCTTTCTTCGTCCCTGTCATCAATTAAACTAAATGTTCCGTCTAAATGATGAAGATACATCTCTCTAGTTATCGCACCTCTAATAACTTTTGGGTCTCCCTTATAATAGGTATCAAACAATTCGATCATGCATTTCGTGAAGTAGCCATCAAACTGCTTATCAGTAAGGTAATTCACTGGATTAATGAAGTGCATGATATACACTTTACCATCGAAAGTTTCAATCTCTGCTCTGTGGGGATTGAGGAATGTTACTTTTGTTGCCATAATCAATAACTCGTTTTTATAGTGGTGAACCCCACTTTTAATATTGTTTGGGAATATTCCCGAGTGCAAAATTATATAAAATTGTTGAATATACCAATATGTTATTGGCCAATTTAACAATTTTTATTTTGTTTAATCGTTTCAATTTTATTACCCGACGTGGAATT
>JAFZPB010000202.1 GCA_017552595.1 Muribaculaceae bacterium | reverse complement strand
TTATAGAAATTCGGCACGTTGCTTCCGTTGTCGAAATAGTAGTTGAGTTCAGGCTCGGCATAGATGCTGAAATGCTCTCCTATATGGTATTCCGCACCGACCGCACCGCTGACGGAAAATTGCAGCGGTCGAATCGTGACTTTCCTTTCACTGGATGCACCATTTAAAACTTCGGAAGGCATGATTTCCTCGAATGGCTGACCGCTGATTGAGAATTTTCGCTTACCCTTTACCATTTTTTCGGCCATACCGCCACCAGCCACGTAGAGATTGAACTTGTTGTTCCTCCACAGTTGATAATTGAGTTTGAGTGGAATGCCGATATAGAGAAGCCTCTGGTGGATGTCGATACGTTGCTTCGCCGTGATAGTTGTGGATGTGTTTTCTTTCGTGTAAGTCGTCATTTTCTGAGTGTATCGTGCATGGTCAGACGAAAGGTTGGTATAGACGAGTCCGCTTTCTAAACTCCATCGCTCAGCCAAGCGATAGGTAATCGTCAGGCCGAAACGGATGGGTTGGTGGTAGGTGTCGCGGTTTTCTTCGTCCAAGATTTCATTCAGATAAGTTGTGTAAGTCGTATATGCGCTGTTTCCTTTGTCGGAAAGATATTCGTTGATATCTAAACCCGAATCATCACCTGTGCCATAGTCATTGTATTTCTCATTCCTCAACGACTGCAACAACTCAGAACTACCGCTTTCGATAGTGCCACTCGACAGGTAAAACTTTGCTGTCAGGCGATTGTCGCTTGCCGCCAAAAGTCGCCGTTTCGAAGGCAGCGAAAAGTCGCTGTTAGCGTTGGAACTCGGCTGATTCGGGCGCAGAATGGGCTTGTTTTCGGGCTTTGTCGGTTGATTTTTAGCGGTTTCCGTAGGATTTGCATCTTTTTTCGGAGAATTTTCAACTGATTCCGAATCTTGAGCAAAGTTTTCCGTCGATTTCTCTGCGTTCCTTGTCAATTTTACGTTGTTTTCAGTAATATCTTCATTTCTTTCAACCATTTTTCTTTTGTATTTCGCCTCATTCGCCCGTGCCATTTCCTCTTTTTCGATGGCCTGCACGGTGCTTTCCACCGTGTTTTTGATAGTGGTTTTCGCCTTTTGGGCAACCTCCGCAACGACACTCGTCATTTCGGGCGTTTCCGACTCACCGAAAAACGCCTGATAGCCCGCTCCGGCCAAGAGCAAGACGGCTGCGGCAGCCGCCACTCGCCGTGTCCACAGCAGTACGATTCTCGCTTTCCGTTTTTCCTCGGCCACAGACCGTTCTATTTGTTCCCACGACACTTGCGGGGCAGACTGTTCGTAGTCCGCCATCTTCTGTTTTATTTCTTTTCGCCATTGTTCTTTCATTGTCGTGCGTGTTGATGGTTTTTGTAATACGTTTGAATCATTTTTGCCAACAGATTTTTAGCCCTGTGGAGTTGAGAGGTTGAAGTGCCGATTTTGATGCCGAGCAGTTGGGCGATTTCTCGGTGGGTTTTGTCCTCGAACACATAGAGGTTGAACACTGCGCGATAGCCCGTAGGAAGTTCGCTCACCATCCGATG
This sequence comes from Muribaculaceae bacterium, assembly GCA_017552595.1. Taxonomy (GTDB): domain Bacteria; phylum Bacteroidota; class Bacteroidia; order Bacteroidales; family Muribaculaceae; genus RUG14106. The sequence goes on along the minus strand of JAFZPB010000202.1, from coordinate 3,154 downwards.
AATTTCCTCTGGCGGAATGTTGCTGATTGGCGGATCGTCCTTTTCCGGCTCGTCGGCCACTTCGACATCGTCAAGGAAAAGCTCATTTCGCTTTCTCGTTTTCAGGAAACTCAGCGACTCATTGACGGCAATCTTCGCAGCCCACGCCCGCAACGAGCCTTCTCCACGATAGTCAAAATCGGAAATTTTCGTAAAAATTCGGACCAATGTGTTTTGAAGCACGTCTTTCGTGTCTTCGTCGTCTGCCACATAGCGCGAGCAAATGCCGGTCAGATAGTTGGCGTAAAGGGCATAGAAATCCCTCATCGCCTCGTTTTCACCGTTGCGAAGTCGCCTTACCAAGCATTGCTCCTCACTCTTCACTTTTTATTTCTTTTCTTCTATTTCACCTTTGACATCCATCACCGACCGTTTCGGAATGATGTTTTTCTTTTCTAATTTCGGGTAGAGTCGCCAATAATAAATGTTTACAACGACAGAGTAGGCACCAATATCAACATAATGTAACAATTTGGCATCTAATTCATAGTAAGCACTCGTGTCACGGAGGATGATTTTGTCGAGAAAACATGAAGTGTCGTTGCCCCAAGTTCTGCCAAGAACGAGTGTGTATCGGCTGAAATCCACCTCGGGCAGCGTATTCGTTCCCATATAGGCACTTTGAAACTCCTCGCGGCTATTGATGATGAGAACTCTTTCCTCATCGTAATTTCCATGATTGAAAAAGGTCTTGTGCTCAATATTATTATTATCCCAATACGGACCATGCAATTCATCCCGGAAAAACAGCGCCAGCGGATCGGTAGTTTCCTGCTGTGGTTTTCTCCATTTGTCGTAAATTTCCTCACCAGCAACTGCGGCAATCTCTTTTGCTTCACCATGTCCGCTCCCCACCACAAACGGAATTCTCACTTCAACATCGTCGAAGCCGGAAGAGTTGTCGGCGGTAATTCGTTTTAAAATCCGACTTTTCATCATGCAATAATAATTGCCTTCGGGAAGCGGATTCGTTGGGGTGAAATTACTGTGGATTTCAATGGAACTCATATCAACGGAATTAGAAAAGAGACCCCACGGACAAGACCATTCCAAGCCATCTTTTCCGACCTCAAGCCACCGCAGTTCCAAGGTGAAAAAGTCTTTTTCCCAAGGGTTTCCCACATACTCGCCATTACTGTTATACACCGACATAATTCCTTTCAGCACATCGCGAGAATCGGCCAAATGGATGGTATTTCCTGTTTTGTTGGTGATTTTCACATGGAAAATGATGTTTTCACCTTCCTTGAAAGTTGTTGTCACCTCGCCTTTCTCGTTTCTCAGGAAATAATCGATTTGATAGGCATCCGTTATGACACTGCAAGTGTCTATATACGGCGGGATAATTTCGTCGTCGTCGCTGCTACATGCTGCGAATGTCAGCGCAGTTAGCGCCATTGTCAATGCAACGGCCATCCAGTTTTTCTTAATCATTTTCATAATTTCTATTATTTATTAGTTTCCCATATACTGTCCTACAAAGAAGATGGCGCCAGTGGACCGTTCGCTGATGACATAGAGGAACGGACGGGTGGCGTGGAATGTCACATATTGTGGTTCGCTTGGTCCCATAGAATATTCGTTCATATCTATGATGGTGACAGCTGCGGCCTCAGTGCCTTCTTCATTTAATTTGATTTTTGCCACCTGTTTCATCAAGTCGATATAGGTGGGCACATTGCAGAAATTGGAAAATTCCGCTTGCCCCCGAATAAAAGCCTTTGTCATGCCCAAATCTGACATGATTTTCTTCAAATCCACATTGGACTGCGACTCGAAACGCGGCAACTTCACATCGACGATAGCATTGCCCATCCATTGGTAGGTCTTCCATGTTTCTGCCGTCAGCCCTTTCAGCACATCGCTGATGTTCTTGTTCTCTTTTGGCAACAGAATCGTCATACAATAGGCATTGTTGCCGTAAGGCAGACGCAGTGCCTGACAATCTTCCGTTTCCGTGTAGTTGAACTTGTGTACTTGATGCATCATCGGCACTTGCGTCGTCGAGTTGTAGCCTTTGAAAATTTCGTTTTTCGTGTTGTCTTTGTCAAATTTCTCTGCCCAAGCGCCTTTGAAATAGATGGCGTTCAGCAGATAACTGACTGCCGAGGGGTCGAATTCCCCCTCTTTCAACACTTCGGGAATCATGCCTTCTGTATGGTCGTTGCCCCATTTGTTGATGACTTCGCGAGTTTTTCCATCGTTGAAATCGCGTGTTTCTGGCTCTGCGTCGTAGTAGGTTTTGGCCTTGCTGATGAAGTCGGACTTCAACTGATAGCCTTTGTTCATGTAGATGGTGTTGGCAATCATCACCTTCGTCAGTTTGTCGAGAGCCGGAGCCTCGGTAAGCATTTTCCGGCAGAAGGCGTTGATGCCGTCGGTGCCTGTTTCGCTGAAGCCTAACACCTTGTTGATTTGTTCCTGCGTTTCGCCTGTTGCGCCGTTGTTCAACATTCCGAGTGCGTAGGTGATGCTGATGGGTGAGACGATTTCACTATTCTCGGAACTCATCTGACGGAAGAGTTTGAAGGCGAAGTCGTTGCCTTGATTCACCATTGTCTGTTCGGCAGGGGTGAGTTCGATTCGCCTCAGTTCGTTGTCTTCATTCGACAGTGGGGTGTCGGGAACTACAATCTCGTTGCTGCACGCTGTGAGTGTCAGCGCAGTTAGCGCCATCGTCTGTGCGACGGCCATCCAGTTTTTCTTCATAATCATTTAATGTTTTTGCAAAATTAGTAAATTTCCATTTAGTAAAAGAAGAATACTTCATGATGTTGCACGAAAAATTGTTAAATTTTGTTTAACCAATAACAATGATTTATTTTATAAGGAAAATTTCGTAAATTTGCATCGAAAATATCGAAAAAATGGACGCGATTCTCAACAATTTGAATGACAGCCAACGCAAGGCGGTGGAATATTGCGACGGGCCGCAACTGGTGATTGCCGGTGCAGGTTCGGGCAAGACGCGCGTGCTGACCTACAAGATTGCCTACTTGTTGGCGCAGGGAATGAAGCCGTGGAACATCCTCGCGCTGACCTTCACGAACTCGGCTGCCAACGAGATGAAACAGCGCATCGGGCAACTCGTCGGGCAGGACGCGGCTTCGCGTCT
>JAFZPB010000201.1 GCA_017552595.1 Muribaculaceae bacterium | reverse complement strand
GACGGCGTTCCATGCTACGTTGAAAGACGAGGTGGTTACATCGGTGGCATCGCCAGTGAATTGTGGAGTTTCTTTTGCAGGGAGACCTGTTCCCGAAAGTGTTACGACTACCGGTTCGGCGTCTTCACTGCTGACGGTAACGGTTGCCGAGAAGTTTTGAGCCGCTGCGGGAGCGAAGGTTACATTCACCGCCGCACCTTCTTCGGCATCGGCTTTCGAGACAGTTGTTGTCGCCAATGAGAACACGTTGTTCGTGTCGTTTAGCGTGAGGGTGACATCGCCCTTCAATTCTTCGGCAAGTATGTTGAGCGCCTTGGTTGAGGATTCGCCAACGGTGACTTGACCGAAGTTGATTGCTCCGTCGGCAACGATGAAGGGATTGAGTTCGGCAGTACCTGAAAGTGTTACGCTCTTCGTGGCTGTCCAATCGCTTTGGCTTCCGTCGGCGTAGTTCGCGCGTACTTTAAAGTTATAGGTGCGTCCTTCGTTCAATCCGCTGACGGTGTACGACTTGGCTGTAATGCCTGTAATGGTGCGGTTGCTTGCGCCGCCTGTTTCCGATGCGCGGAGAGGTGCGTTGGAAGCCCCTGAAGATAACTTGTAAATTTTCGGAAGGCGCATAGTACTGGTGGCGTTGCTGGTGTATGTTGTAAATCGGGGGCTACCATTGTTATAAAGAATCTTTCCGGCTGAGCCGAAGTCGATTGTGGCGGAACCGCTTGAAATCGATATTGAAACGGAAGTCCCGCTATTTGTATACGACACTTTCTTTGCCGTTGTAGAGGTGAGATATTGACCTTCACTGTTGGCGAGTTTCCAGTTTGCTCCGTTAGCAACGAGAGTGAACACTTCAACATCTTCAGGGTCGGTAATAGAACTATTGCTGATTGTAACATCTTTGGCCACAAGGACATTGTTGCTGATTGCTCCAGCGGCCTTGCTTGCTGTTTCATCAACAATAATAATCCTATCGCCGTTGGATAGGCTGGATGCACTGCTAACGAGTGAATATACGTTGCTTGTGCTTGAACCTTGTTCGTTGACTTGGAGGTCGTAACTGCTGACGTATTGCGCGTCGGTCTCGTCGGTCCAACTTGCGGTGAACGAAGTGTTCTGAACGTTGGTGGCATTGTTGAGTACGGGCGCATAGTGGGGTTCGTTGCCTTTAATATACCAGAACGAAACTGTCCCGTCGCTATTGAGGTTGATTTCGGTGAGCGGCTTGCCCATATATCCGGCACCAGTGTTGGGTAGAGTGCCGCTGCTGTTCATGTTGAGTTTGGCGGCAGGGGTGGTGGAGTCGGTCAAGGAGTGGTTCGACTCTCCGTATAGGTCGGTTTCCTCGTTGTAATCGGAGAGAGTATTGTCGGCTGGGATAATTGTAAAGAGTTGGATGGCCTGTTTGTTGACGGAGTTTTCCGACCAACGGTCCGCTTTATAAGTGACATGGGTTACCATCAAGCCTTCGTCGGCGATGTAGTAATCCCAACCCTGCTGGGCGCGGTTCTCAAGAATGTAGTATTCGTTGGAGTTCAATGGGCTCGTCACTTTATAGGCGATGTCGGTTGCTGCGCTCTTTTGATTGAACTTCGGCAGGGTGTAAAAAGAGTTTTCGGTGGGAGTGAGGAGATTTATCCAACCCATGAAGTTCTTTTCGTAGGCGCTGTAGCCGATGGGTGTGTAGCCGTTGTTGTTATAACTTCCGTAGTCCATAAGGCTCCAACTGCCAATGCCGTAGTAATGGTTGCCTGAGCCGGTATCATAGAAGTCGGGCAGACCGAGGCAGTGGCTGAACTCGTGGCAGAAAGTTCCGATGCCGTCCATTTGAGTGCCGTTGTCTTTCGAGCCGTTAATCTCGTTGAACACGCCGAAACGGTCGATTTTAATACCGTCAAGAGTGACCGAGCCTGGGCCGTCACCAAAGTAATTGCCGGAATCAAGTGTCCATTGGCAGGGCCATATAGAATTGGGAACTGTTGCCGATGCCTGTGCTTCGCCCACACCGGCGTAAACAACGATAACCACGTCGGCCTCGCCGTCGCCGTCGTTGTCGTATTGCGTCCAGTCAATGTCGGCATTCGAAGCGATGACTGCATCGTAAACCATTTGTGCCACTCCGACATCGCTACCACTACTATCGTTTGCACCATAGGTGGCGCGGGACTTGTTGAGGTTGTATATGCCATACACGTCGTATTGCGGACGGTAGAGTCCGTTGCTCTGGTCGTAGAAATACTGGTAGACGCTGCTTGAGCCTGAAGTGTAGGTGCTGGTGAATGTCGAGAGTGGATTCGAGCATTTCTTGTCGCTGTATTCGATAACGATTACGGGCACACGGGGTGTGCCGGTAGTGGGCACTTGTGTGGAGCCCACTTTCATAGGATTTGTATACGACATGCTTCTCGCTTTAGAGCGGGGATTGCTTTTTGTCAATGCGCCTAAGCCCATGGCCGACGAACTTTTCGATAGGAAGTCGAGTTCGGCTGCGTTGCGCTGCACGATTTCGTGGGCACGGACGTTGCTCAAGCCCGAAGAGGTGCGGTAATAGACATCGCCGTCTTTGCCGATACCTACGGTCTTGAAGTCGGATGTCACATAACTGTGGCTCCACTCGTCGCCCATCATGGTGATGGTCACTTTCGTGCCGTCGCTTTGGGTGATGGTGGTGGGTACGCGTTTAGCCGGGACGGCAAACGCCGATGCGGCTCCTAAAAGGCAAGCCGCCATCAGAATGATTACTTTTCTCATTTACAATGATTTAGGATTATTATTTTGTTGTTGCTTATTTCTTTAGGGCGGCGATGGAGGCCTCGATTGCAGCGATGCGGGTTTCGGCGTCGGCGAGTTTTTTGCGTTCTGCGGCGACGACTGCCTCAGGGGCGTTATCGACAAATCGCTGGTTGGATAGTTTTTTCATCACCGTGGCGCGGAATCCCTGCTGATAAGCGAGGTCCTTCGCAAGTGCTTCGAGTTCTTTCTCCACGTCGATTGCGAGGGGAATGTTGAATTCGGTGGTGCCCACCATGAATGAAGCCGCGGCGGCATCCTTTTCCGCGTTGAGGTTGATTGCGGAAAGGTTGGCAAGTTTGGCGATGATGGCGGCGAACGGCGAGGTGAACGGGCCGACGATGTTGAGCGCAAGGGCTTCGCGCGGGGCGATGTTCTTCGCTGCACGGACGTTGCGCACGCCTCCGATGATTTCTTTGGCGGTTTCCATCGCGGCTATCGTCTCGGCGTCGAAGTCGGCGGCTTTAGGAACGGCGGCGGTCATAATCGATTCGCCCTCTTTGCGTTCGTCGAGGTGTTGCCAAAGTTCTTCGGTAATGAAGGGCATGAACGGGTGGAGCAGACGGAGGAGCGAGTCGAAGAAACGGAGTGTGGTGTCGTAGGTGGCGCGGTCGATAGGCTGCTGATAAGCGGGTTTAGCCATTTCGAGATACCATGACGAGAATTCGTCCCAGAAGAGGCGATAAACGGCCATCAGGGCTTCGGAGATGCGGAATTTCGAGAAGAGATCGTCGAGTTCGGCGGCCGTCTGCGAGAGTTTCGCGTCGAACCAAGCGATGGCTTTTGCGGCTGCTTCAGGCTGCTCGATGTCGGCGACTTCCCAACCTTTGACGAGTCGGAAGGCGTTCCATATTTTGTTGCAGAAATTGCGGCCCTGTTCGCAGAGTTTGTCGTCGTAGAGAATGTCGTTTCCGGCGGGAGCGGCGAGCATCATGCCCATGCGGACACCGTCGGCACCATAGGTGGCGATGAGTTCGAGCGGGTCGGGGCTATTGCCGAGCGACTTCGACATCTTGCGACCGAGTTTGTCGCGCACGATGCCGGTGAAATATACGTTGCGGAAAGGCATATCGCCTTGATATTCATAGCCTGCCATAATCATACGCGCCACCCAGAAGAAGATGATGTC
>JAFZPB010000200.1 GCA_017552595.1 Muribaculaceae bacterium | reverse complement strand
TTGATATATACTTTCACTTGGTTGGCCGCTTTTGCGTTGGCCATACCTACGGCAAAAATTGCCATCACGAGAAATAATGCTATCTTTTTCATGGCTGCGGACTATTTGAGGTTAATGAGATAAAGTTCGCCCTTCGGGGTGACGAATGAAATCCGTTTGGCAGAAGCCGTGGGGTAGGTGGCCACAACGCCTTTCGGAGTGAGCACCTGCTCGCGGAGGTTGGAGATGTTCTTCGCCACGATTTCCGACGAGGTGATAACGTAGCCGTTGTCGCGGTCGCGCATAGCCACAACAGTCGAGTTGTCGAGCCACTTGGCTGCGTGAAGCCGTCCGAGCGGTTTGACGTTTTTGCCGTTGAGGTCGCAAACGTATGTGCCCGTATCGGAGTGATAGTAACAGATATGTTTGCCGTCGGGCGAAAGTTCAGGCCAGAGATAGGAGGCGTTGCGTGTGCCTTGCGGCGAAATCACGCGTGTGGCGCCGTTTTGCGACACGCAGAGTTGTCCGTTGATAATCGACACTGCCACATCGGGTGCTGTCGCGGAAGCGACGAGGCTTTTCGATTTCAACTGCTTGCCTTCCACGACGAGGGCTTTGCCTCCGCGGATGCTGAGGGCGTGGACGTCGCGCGACTTCTCGACGAGAGTCTGCTCGCGCTGCGTCTTGAGGTTTTTAGTCTTGACCGTAGCCCAGCGAAGACGATTGGCGTCGGTGGTCATTTCGCGGTAAATCACGTCGTTGCCGCTGATTTTCACGCCGAAGCCTTCGGCCTTAGTGGAGATGACTGATGTCTTATTGTCGGCGAGGTCAAGTTTCTTCAACCCCTTTTGGGTTAATTCGGAGAACACCACAAAAGAACCGTCGGGGCTGATAGTGGCGTTGTCCACGAGCGTGCCTGAGGGGACAGGCACCTTCTTGATTGACTCAACCGTAAGAAGTTGAGCGTGCATGGCGGGCAGAGACGCAAGAAGAGCGACTGCCAGCAACATGAATTTCTTGAATGGATGATTCATATTCTTTTGGTTATTAGTTATTTCGAGTTTGAAGTCGAATGAATAATAGTTGGGCTATATGCCTTATTTTGGTATTTAAAGTTAATAGTTTTTTGATGGTATACTTATTGTTCAGAGACAATTAACAAATAAACAACCCACAAATTTGAAAAAAACCATAAAATACCACCTTCGCGACAGTTAAATTTTGTTAAAATCACTATCTGTGGAAAAGGTTATAGTTTAGAGAATTATCGACTGCTCGATTGTTCGAAAAATCGAGCGTTTGATAACAATCTCTAATTCATAAATAAAAAAGGAGGCTCCCTCAGATGAGGAAGCCTCCTTCGTGTCGGCGTTAGCCGTTAGGGTTTAGCGGATAACCACTTTCTTCGTGCGGAGCGAACCGTCGGAGAGTGTGGCGACGCGGATAGCGACTTGACCCTTAGCGGGGTTCATCACGCGTTGGCCTTGGAGGTTGTAGTAGACAGCCGATACTTCTCTCGCTTGGCTGTTGTCGTTGCCAACCTTTTCAATACCCGTTGGCGGCATACCGAATGTATAAGTGCTGACGAGTTCGCCAGAAACGTTCTGATAAATGGTCGCATACGAGCCGTCTTCACTGACACGGGCGGTCAACGATTGGAAGCGTTGTCCGTCGTCGGTGGTGATTGTTTCAGCCTTCACTGCAACAGGTTCTGATTCGCCATCTTTGAAGATTGCATATCCGTCACGATATGCATTGTCTCCATAAGGCTCAACAGTGTAAGTGGTGCCACCAAGTTGGAAGATGTCGAAGCCGTCACCAGAGGTACGCGCCACACGGGTAATGTTCTTGTTGCCACGTATGCGCAAAGCCCAATATGCGGTTGGGTCGGCAATAAACAACGAGATGTCCGACCTCGTAGGTTGAGCGATTGTCGTGGCATCAGCAGTAATTTCGGCAGCAGGAGTAACTACCGATGCGGAAACTTGAGCACCATTTGCAATGTGGAACACTGCTGCTGAGGTGTTGCCCGTGGGCATCAAGCACAAATATCCGCCGTCTGTCGACATAACGTTGCCGACGATACGGCCTGCGGCGTCGTTACGAGCGGCGGACACACCTTCGGGGAATGTGAGGGTGAGTTCGTGTTGTGTCCCGTTGGGTTCAATGATTACCCATGTGGTGGAAGAATCCGGGTTGGGGAATCCCTTGTTGACGAGGATGTTGCCAGCGTCGTCGGAAGTGATGCCGGCGCCGATGCCACTAACGGAAGCGTAGTCGGAGCGAGCGCCGCTTGAGTTGTAGCGGACGACCTTGCCGTTGGCCTTGTCGTTGATGTAAATATATCCACCGTAGCCTGTCGAGAAGCGCCCATCATTCTTAGCCACTATGTTTTGGGTTGTTTCCATCACCTTGACGAATTCGAATTGCGACGGATCAGGTTCGTTTGATATGGTATAAACGCCAGTGACAACATCAGAAACTACACCATACTTAACGGCGATAGCCTTGACAGTATAACTCTCTGTAAGAGTCAATTCCTTTGTAAGGTGGAACGACTCGGTTGTTGGGGTTTCACCGTGGAAGGTCACGTAGATGTCGGCATCGGGAACTTCTTCCGAAGCGATGGCGATGTTGACAGCCTTATAGTATTCGCCAGGTTCGGGATTGAAGGTCGGAGCGAACGACTTGGTGTTGATAACGGCCTTCATTCTCTTATAGTCAACAGTGATTGTGTAGTAACCTGCGAGGCACTTGAACGATTGGCCATTGCTTGCCGTCAAAGAAATTTCTTCTCCGAGGTGGCCGTCAACAAGGAAGTTGCCTTCAGAAACTGCACCGAAGCGAGATGCGGAGATAGCGTCCCATGATTCGCCGAGGGCGGTTGTGAACGAGAAGTAACCATAATTGTCGGTATCACTGGTTTTGCAGACAAATACGTCGGCTGAATGGAGACCCGTGGTTTCATCGTAGGTCATTTGAACGCCCACGTTCGGAGCCCAAGCATTGCCGTCAACTTGGCCGAGAATATAAACATCGGGAACAGGTTCGATTTTTTCCACAAATAGATAAGCGTTAAGCCCATCTCCATCGAACGAAAGGGTAAGGTTGTATTCGCCCTCGGGAACGACATAAGAGCCGGTTGACCAGTCGTATTTGCTGCAAGCGATTGCGTTCTGTCCTTGCATATCCTCAGCAGAGAGGGTATAGTCGGAGCCACCATGACCCCAACGTACGTCACGACCATTAAGAGTACTCCAGTCATCGCCTTCGCCGAGAGCGGTTGCAAATGAGAACGAACCGCCGCCAGAAGCAACGGTAATGGTTGCTGTGTACATTTCTTCACTAGCATCGTAAGTCATCTGAACGCCTTGGCTGGGCGACCAAGAGTTGCCGTTGACCGTACCAAGGATATAGACATCGGGAACAGAGGCTTCCCAATTGATGTCGTAGCATGCTGCGGCAGGAGTCGTGACTGTGCGACTTGACCCGCTAACAGTCGGCGTAGAATAGCAATTAAGGGTTTCCGAAGTGTTTGAAGACACATAAATATTGTCGGCATAGTCCCAAGCAATGGCGCAAATGTAATTGCTGCCGGTGTTGAAAGATGTTTGCTCTGTGAGCATGCCCCTGGCGCTGACGGTGTAAATGGTAAGTTTGCCGGTGCCGTCGCCAACACTTGTGCTTATTGCGAGACGGGTGTGGTCCTTGTTCCATGCGATGCCGCCGCCGCGACGCTCAACCTGATCATCATAGGTTTTGCGTGATAGGCTGGTGTCGTAGAAGGCATAGTTGGGTTTGTCGCTTGAGCCCGTGGTCAATAGGTTTCCGCTATTGTCGCGTGGACGCTGTGCAAGTGCGACACCATTAGGGCCGATGGCTATATTGGCACTTTCGTCACACCACATTGAGGCACATGCCACGATTTGCGACGGGTGTGTGGTCCAAGTCCTGGCAGTGCCAAGGTTGTAGACAGAGACGTTTGCCCAGTTATAGGTGTTGTAGTGTACGCCGACGCCGTCAGGAGTTAAGAGTGACTTGCCTGATGTCATATTCATTGCGACTGCGGCAATTTTCAAGTTTGCACCTTTACCGAAAACGTCGAAACCGCAGAATTGGTTGGCTACGAAGCGGCTATCGGAAGGACCGTTGGAATTGCTGGCAGTATTGCCGCCGACAGAACCGTAGGAATCGATTGAGCCAGTAAACACAGGATTGGCTGTTTCCTCAAGGTTGTTGGGGTTCAACTCATAAAGTGTCGCGACGGTTGCGTCCATATTAGTACGAGAGAGGAACAAGCGTCCGTCGGCGGAGAATTTGATGCGTTTGAAATCAAGTCTTCGCGCCGAGTTGGCATTGGATACAGGCGACATTCCTGCGCGGAAACAGTAGTAGTTGCGTTGATTGTTGGAGTTGATATTCGGCGCATTGTTCGGGTCTGCCGCCGCAGCGTCGTGGAACATTGGTTGTCCTTGCGGAGTGAAAGCGTAAATACCCATTCCGTTTCCGGAACCTGACGTTGAACCGGCCACACCTATTCCAGAATGGTAGGGGTCGTTAGTGGTGCGGGTTGTGGTTACGACATTTGATTCGAGGCAAAGCACACGACCGAATGTCGGGCTTTCTGTGCAGTTGTTGCAGGTGACGCCCCACGGAGAGAAGAAACGGTAGGTTGTGCCACAATGAGCCCACCCGTGGTTGGCGCTGGTGACTTCAACCGATGCTTTGTATGTGCCGTTGGGCTTACCGGCAAGCGACACAGTCACTTCGTTGAGAGGATTGAGAGTGCCGGGGGCTGATGCCACTTGTGTGCCGTTCGAATCGTAAATTTTGACGGTAACGGAGGTGGCTGCACCTGCGAGACGATAGCGTACTTTACAGCCGAACGTGGTAAGGCTTGTGGCAACGTCGTAGGCGAATGAGTTGCGGTTGTCGAGTGTCGAAACAGTGGGTTGGTCATCGTAGTTCAGACGATAGTTGAGCGGCCAACCGCCTTCCATCTTGTTGTCGTAGTAGTTGTAATATCCGGTGCCTTCTTCGTATGGGTCGACACTTTGGCCTGTAACGTCAAGGAAGGTCCTAGTATATGTCGTCTGACTGGCAGAGACGTTGACTGAAAATGTATTTGAAACATAACCCGTCTTCGATGCCGTGACGGTGTATGTGCCGGGGGCGATGTCTTTGAAAACGAATGCGCCGTTGTAGAATCCGTCGGTTGTGTAGGTGGCTACGGTGGTCCCGCCTGAGTTTTTCAGCGTAACGGTCGCGCCGTTAAGCGGCAGATAAACATCGTCGGAAGATGAATTTGCGGTGTATAGACTGCCAAGATTCGATGATGGCTCGTCGGAGGAGCGGACAATACCGTAAATATCACCCGTCGATTCCTTTGCAACGCCGAAATAGTCGGCAATACCTCGGGCATAGCCATATCCTTCGATATAATCCACGTCCCAGTTCATCGCGCGATGGCGGGCTGGCTGGTAGGTGTGGAAATAACCTTCGACAAGGAATCCGGGCGTGCCATGCTTCAGCACTCCGTAATAACCCCAGTATTGTATACCGCTATAGCCATTCGTTGCATAGCCGTCGCTGCCCATAAGGGAAACGTCGCCACGGATGTTCATATTTGTCATGGAATAGTTTGTCCAGATTTGGTTGGAGTTGCCGAATGCGTACGGCCAACAGGCTCGCGCCATGGCGTCAGACCCGGGTGCTCTCACATCTGAATCGGTGCCTCGATATAAGAATAGCGGGTAATTTGTGCTACTACCTTCAGAAAAACCGTTTGAGTGGACCGAGATGAACATGTCACCGCCGAACTGTTCCGCTTCTGCGGCAATAACCGTCAGATCTCTCGAATAAGTTCCGTCGGAAGATGCTGCAGGAAAGTTGGGGTTGCAGCGGACATGCGACATCACCACGTGTTGGCTCATGTCGCGGCCGTTGCCGTTGGCGACAAGCCCGTAAGAGCGGAGTTTATGGTAGAGCGCCAGACTTTTGCGGATGTTGGTGTTCGACTCGTAAAAGCCTGTCGTGTCGTTAAGACCTTTGTTGACAAGCGCCATATTACGGTCTTCCGAACCCCAAGAGCCGTGACCAGGGTTGATATATACTTTCACTTGGTTGGCCGCTTTTGCGTTGGCCATACCTACGGCAAAAATTGCCATCACGAGAAATAATGCTATCTTTTTCATGGCTGCGGACTATTTGAGGTTAATGAGATAAAGTTCGCCCTTCGGGGTG